>JASFPJ010000361.1:0-3531 GCA_050116035.1 Candidatus Aminicenantota bacterium
GGGCAAAGTGTCCTTCAACCACCTGGACCTGGAGGAGAACAGGGAGGAGCTTCAGGCTCTTATCGGGTACCTGCCCCAGGAATTCGGTACCTATGAAAACATGACCGCCACCCAGTTCCTGGATTACCAGGCCATGCTCAAGGGAATCTGGAACAAGAAGGAAAGGGACCGTATCGTCAATACTGCCCTGGATTCCGTTCATCTTTCGGAAAACCGCAACCACAAGATACGCACCTTCTCTGGGGGAATGAAGCAGCGCGTAGGAATCGCCCAGACCCTGCTCAAGCTGCCCAGGATTCTGGTTGTGGACGAGCCCACCGCAGGGCTGGACCCGAGGGAGAGGATCAGATTCCGCAACCTGTTGTCCGAACTGGCCAAGGACCGCATCGTGATCTTTTCCACTCACATCGTCGAAGATATCTCCAGTTCCTGCAACAAGCTGGCCGTTCTCCTGGAGGGGAAAGTCAAATTCGTTGGCTCTCCCCAGGACCTGATCGAACGAACCCGTGGGAATGTCTGGCAGGCCCACATCCCGGAGAGTGATCTGGACAAGGTCAGACGGACCGCGAATGTAGTCCATCATATGCGGGACGCAGGCAAGGTCAGGGTACGCATACTGGCCGAAGAACAACCGCTGGTAGAGGCCAAGCCGGTGATCCCCACCATGGAGGATGCCTACATGTGGCTCATGGGCCGGAAGGAGCGGAAGCAAGGAGGCCAGCCGTGAACAGGATCAAAACCATCGCCGCATTTTTAAGATACAACGCTCTTCACATATTCGGGGGGCGGTTTGTTATTTTCCTGGGACTGGCCTTGGGTCTTTTTTTTCTGGTCCTTTTAATCGGACTGCTGGGAAGGGGCGGGACGCCTAATTCGGAGCGGCTGTATAACTATCTTCTCGCGCCCGGCATTCTGCTTGTCTTCTATCCTTCGGTGTACGGCATCCAGAGGGACCAGGACACGCGAATGGTGGAAACACTTTTCGGTATCCCCGATTACCGCTACAAAGTCTGGTTGACACGACTGGTGACGCTCTACATCATCATCGCCTTCTTGATGTTCGCCCTGGTTCTCCTCTGCAGAATCGCATTGGCAGACTTCCCTGTCTGGCGCATGGTCTCTCATGTGATGATGCCAATAATCTTCCTGGGGAGCCTGGCCTTTTTCATCTCCGCCCAGACCACTAGCGGCAATGTCTCTGCCGTAATCATGGTTATCTTTCTCATGTTCTTTTGGGTGTTGGGGGATGAGATTCAGAACAGCAGTTGGTATCTCTTCCATAATCCCTTCCGCAGCGCGGAGGCTCTCATGTCTGTGCTCTGGGCCCAGACGACATTCTACAACAGGCTTTACCTTATCCTGGGATCAGTGATCGCGACTCTGTTTGCTCTTCTCCGCTTGCAAAAGCGTGAAAAGTTTATTTAGGAGTGTATCCTCATCTTTCCTTCTCAATCCATTGCGATTGGCTCCAATTCAGCAGAGCTTGATTTCTCTCCATAATTTTAATTTGTGATAAAAACTGTAATAAAAATTTTAGATTTTATACGGAATCCATCTATTTGACATCCCCTTTCTGATTATGATAAAAATAGCGGGAAATTGAAGCGAATTCATTGCATCGGACTGAAGTGCATGCCTTATAAAGACTCAAGGAGCGATCTAAGATTTCGAACTCCCTTAAGAAATACATTGGCCACTGCTCATCGGGTGTTTCGTGTCAATTCGCAGAAAGAGAGGGAAAAGGAGTGAAAAAGTATCTCCGGC
Source organism: Candidatus Aminicenantota bacterium (assembly GCA_050116035.1). Lineage (GTDB taxonomy): Bacteria > Acidobacteriota > Aminicenantia > Aminicenantales > Aminicenantaceae > SOIA01. The sequence goes on from JASFPJ010000361.1 coordinate 1,765, forward strand.
GGGCGATTATATATCTTATCGGTGCCTATTTTGTATTGGGTTGTTCAGTCGCGACCGAAAATAAGATCACTAATCAGCAGATCCCGAACGATAGAGAGACGTTATATCAGGTATCGACCATTAGTGCCCTGTTCGCAAGCGTTTACGAGGGTGAAAAAACGTTTGCTGAGGTGAAAGAAGAAGGGGATTTTGGCATAGGGATAATGAATAAGCTAAATGGAGAGATGATCGCTCTGGATGGACAGTTTTACCAGCTTAAAGTCGATGGGCAGGCCTATCCTGTAGCCGATTGGATGAAGACATCGTTTGCGGCAGTGACTTTCTTCGATATGGATGACTCGCTGTCGATCGAGGATGGTCCTGTCGGCTTGGAGATCCTGCGGAAATCTCTGGATGCTCTAATACCGAATAAGAGAATCTTCTATGCCATTCGCATCGACGGAGAGTTCGAATTTGTTAAAACCCGCAGCTTTCTGGCACAAGAAAAGCCGTATCGTCGGTTCTCCCTGATACTCAAGAGTAAGCAGCAGTTTCAAAGGTTTGAGAGTGTGAAAGGCACCATGGTGGGATTCTGGACCCCGAAATATGTCAGCGGAGTCAAAGTTTCCGGTTATCATTTCCATTTCATTACCCAAGACCGGACTAGAGGCGGTCATGTGCTTGATTGCAAGCTGGTGAAGGGGAAAGTTGAGATTGACAGCACTCCCAAGATCCACATTGAACTTCTGACGAAACAGGGTTCAAGTGAAAAGGCCGCTGGACAAAAAAAGAGTTAGCTGCAAATCAGCGAACTGGGGCATGCTGTTATCACTCACTCATTTCCTGCCAAGCTTTCTGAATCATATAATTATAATCAGATTTATTCAAAAGGGGTGAAGTTCGACTCGTCCAATTCTTCTGGGATTTCCTTCTGAGTGGAGTCATCTCTGCGCAAGTTAAAAAAGCCGTCGGTAATCACCTCATCGATTGGGATGTATTTTGTGATAGAATATAAGCAATTATCAGCAAGATAAAACCGAGTTAAGCAAGAGGCATCTGTGATGAGTTCTCAATGGAAATTTCCGTAATTCAATAAAAATATTTTATTTTTATTGTATCAAGTTGTTCAATGCAGTAAAATAAATGTACAGCATAAATAAGGGAAGAAAAAAGGCGCTTATTCGTCCTAATAGTGTTAATAACATCAAATATAGTTGAGATAAATATTGTCTAATAATCCAAGGTTTAAAATTAATGCATTCATTAAAAACTATCGAGTCACATAAGTGATAAGGCACCGGTTCGTATTAATACCGTTATTATATTTTTTTATTCTATTCACCTTTTTTATTCCCTCCTCTCCGGCAGAAAAGATTCTTATGTCCTCAGCGGACAGTATCCGTGAAGATAAGTTCAATCTGCTTCTGATAACGATAGATACGCTCAGGACAGACAGGCTAAGCTGTTACAGTCCTGAGCATTTAAAAACACCCAATATCGATTCTTTGGCCGCTAAAAGTGTCATCTTCACAAGAGCCTTTGCTCATACATCCACAACCCTGCCTTCCCATACCAATATTCTTTTGGGCACGACTCCGCTTTATCACGGCGTTCATGACAATCTAAATTTTAAAGTCTGGGATGAATATTTAACTCTGGCCGAGCATTTGAAGCAGGAGGGGTATTCCACAGGCGCATTTGTGGGAGCCTTTCCACTTGATTCGAGGTTTGGCCTTTCTCAGGGATTTGATATGTATGATGGGGATTTTGGGTCGACAAGTTCTGGGA
>JASFPJ010000362.1:0-3529 GCA_050116035.1 Candidatus Aminicenantota bacterium
CGGGAACTCATGAGGAATTATAAGGATAAGATATACATCGGAAGAGATTTTATCGACCTCTTTCATTTCAGAAGGAAATACCTGGGAGTCAAAGAGCTCGTTAACTCTGTAAAGGACCAGTATGAAGTCCTTCTCGATAAAGCAGAGGAGAAGTTGAAAGAGCCGCTGGAATACAAGTCTTTCTTCCAGGAGATGAAGGAGTCTGCGAACGAGCTGCGTACTGAAAGCCTGTCAATCCTCCAATCCCTCCCGCCCTATCTCGATTTTGACAAACTCAAGAACAAGGATTTGATCGAGATAAACGCGCAGTACCGGACTATTAACCACTATTTGATAGAGCTCACCGATGAAGTGGCAGAGTTTGAGAACCTCTTATGGCAGAATAAAGAAAATAGTTTTGTCCGGTACGTCACAAAATATAAAAAAGACTTAGCGAATGCCATTTCGTTCTTCAACATTAAAATCATCGGCTGCTTGAACGACAAGATCCTTAATTTGAGAATCAAACAGTAATCTATCCCTTCCTACCTCTTTTTCCGTATACCTTTTTGTTTCTGGCTTTTTTTTCCAGCTCTTAATAAAGGAAAATGGTGTCAGATCTCAGTAAATTCAGTAATTCACGTCTTAAAAGAATTCAGATGACTCTATTGACTATAACTTACTGAAGTGACTGAGGCCTGACCCCATTTCACACCGTAAAAAAAAAGCCCGCTCCGAGGAACGGGCTTTTCTCTCTTGTGGCTTATGCCAGAAAGTATTAGTCTGGTTTATTGTGTGACCCAAATCGTGCGGTAACTCGTGTAGATGAGGATAGAAGGATTCTCGGTTTCCTGGATAAAGGCTTTGTAAGTCCGGGTGTGGTCTTCTTCGTGAATGGATATTTCTTCAGGTAGCTCCCACTCGATATCTCCATTCTTCACTCTCGCTTCAAATGGGTACTTTTTTCCCAGAGGCCAGGAGAACTTTATGGTGGAGTATTCGCCTCTGACTTCCATAGGGTGAGTCAATGGATAAGGAGCGAGAGTTACCTCTCCATGCGAAAGGATGATGGTGGCTTTGCCTGAGAAATCAGTAAGCTCGATGTTACGGTAGGAAGATTTGATGTCGATTTTCTCCCCGACGATCATCCTTCCGTAGACTCCCAGGTTTTTTCCATCAATCACAAGGTTGCCTTTGAGATCACTGATCTTGGCCTTCCCGTAATTACTTTTTATGTCGAGATACTCTTCAACTCCCTCGACTTCAATTTCACAACTGTGACCGATGATTTCCGTGGGCCCCACATCAAAAAGGGCGATTTTTCTGTAAGAGCTCTCCAGCTCCACCGGCCCCACTAACTTTTCACCGTAGATTTCTGAATGAGACCCTTCGACTTTTACATCTTTAGAGATATCGTCCAGGTGAATTTTTCCGTAGCGGTGAACGACATGGACTTTACCTTGGACTTGGCCCACATACACGTGGGAATTATGGCTATCCACGTAAACATCGGCGTTGATGTTTCCAACTTCCACATCTCTGTAGCTGTTTTTTAGGGAAAGCTCTCCGGCGATGTCTGAAACGATTGTTTCTCCGTGGCGGTTGGTGATATCTGCGTTCTGCACATTGGCCACATCAACTGTACCGTATGAATTTTTCACTTCGATATTCAAACTCGATGGGACGGAAATGATGAAAGTTGTTTTGACGTTTTTTCTCCTGAGCTCTTCATGGCTTGTTGAAATGGTCCACTTATCCGCCTCTTTTTGGATAATCATTTCCAGTTCATCAGCGATTTCCTTGGCTTTTTCTTCCTTTCTCCGCCATACTTTTTTTCGCAAGGAAACGGTTATTCTGTTCTCCTCTGTCCCCAGGATCTCGATATCTCCATGAGAATTCGTGACTTGAATTAGAGAAGGGAACGGCGGCTCGAATTCTTGATAGTCCTCATAGTCGTATTCATTAGAAACGATAATGAAATCATCTTCGAAGTCGAAGTAGATATCGATCTCTCCTGTGTACAACTGGGTGAAAAGTATGCCAACCACAATGATAAGAATCAGGAGGATGATTTCTTTGGCTTTCATTTTGGATCCTATTCAGGCCTTTCGGCTTCTTGTTTCTCTTTGATTCCGTAGTAGAGCTTCCAGACTCCCCAGACAATCAGGATCACGGGCCAGAGTCGAGCAAAGAATTCCCAGACATCCCATCCCGCGATGTGAATGTTACTCAACAAGATGACTACACCGATGATGATGAGGATGACTCCCCATGCGAGCGGATCTTTTTTTCGCTGTCCTGCCATTTTTGCCTCCATTAACTCCCGTTGATGTTCTTCTTGGTCACATAGTCGGCAACGAGTTTCACTCCAACGACGATGATCACCAATGGCCAGAAGTCAAAAACCGTATCGTAGCTAATGACATCGAAATTGGCCAAGAGAAGTATGCCTCCCAGTGCCAGGAGAACGATGCCCCAGAAAACGGATCCGGTTCTTACGAACTCCGGGAGTTCTTCCTTCACTTCTTCCACTTCTTCACCGGTCAGTGCCCTCCGGTTGATGTTCTTCGATGTGTAGATAGAATCGATGATCTGGTAGATGTAGAAGCCACCCAGGAGAATGCCCATGAATGGCTGGGCTTCACCTGAGTCCTGCATGGTGACCAGTGCTGCGAAAACCAAAAGGTAAACGAATCCTTTTATGGGTTGACTGTTGTAAAAAGCACCCACTCCGAATGGAAAGAAGAAGGAAAGGATTCCTGCGAGAGCGGGAGATTTCGGTGGTCTGGTGATGACGACTTTTTCTTCCATTGAATACCTCCATTATTATCTGATGTTGAATTCTCGGTCTCTCTAGATCCACTTATATTCTTTAGAGAAACGAGAATTGTGTCCTTGTATTCGCCAAGGGAAGCGGTAAAAGATTCTGCCTTGGCATATAATTTTCCGACCTGGCTGTAGCCGAGATGAAGCTGGCGGCTGATTTCTCGCTCGAAGGCCTTTCTGTTTGGGTTGAACAAGTAGAAGGAAACCAGTGTCAGCACGATGGCGATAACCCCCAGGACGGGCTGGAGCGATGGGCGCAGGAAGAAATCGAGGCCCAGACTGAATTTTTTCTTTTTTTCTGGGATCGAGTAGAGCTGATGCAGTAAGTCCTGACTCACTTCGAGCTCAGGCAAACTAACAAGAGACTCCGTGGTTTCTTCCAGAGAAGACAGAAGCAGAGAGCAGCTCTTGCATGATTTCACATGCTCCTCTACAGCTCTCCTCTCTTCTCGGCTGAGCTTATCCTCTAAATAAGGAGATAAGAGCTCTTCGATGTGTTCACACTTCATGGCTTTTCTCCTTTTTTTCTTTAAGGAATCTCGCCAGCTGGAGCCTTCCTCTGTTTATCCGGGATTTGACTGTTCCTGAGGGGAGGCTCATGATTTCAGCTATCTCTTCATAGCTTTTTCCCTGGATGTCTCTAAGGATGACTGTCATCCGGATTTCAGAAGGCAGAACATTCAGACCTTCCCAGATTGTTTTTCTGCTTTCCTTTTTCATGACG
>JASFPJ010000363.1:0-3494 GCA_050116035.1 Candidatus Aminicenantota bacterium
CCGTTTTTACACTAGGGTTGAATTCATTTATTTTTGAGACTTTATGAATTTCGCGTATTATTTCTGGCTTTTAACCCTTTTTGTTCTCTGTTTTTTTCCTTTTAACGACTTCAGGTATTTATCCATCTCGGCGGCAGCCACCCGTGCATCTCCCATGGCCAGGATAACCGTGGCTCCTCCACGTATGATATCTCCTCCTGCATAGACGCCCTTCATACTTGTGGCCATAGTGTCCCAATCGACTTCCACATTTCCCCATTTTCCCACTTCGAGTTGAGGTGTAGTCTGAGGAATCAGGGGATTTGGACTGTTTCCGATGGCCACCACCACCAGGTCCACTTCCATGATAAACTCTGAGCCTTCAATGGGTATCGGCCGACGCCTTCCGGAAGAGTCTGGCTCCCCGAGCTCCATTTGTATACACTCCATGGCCTTCACACGGCCTTTCTCGTCTCCGACAAACTTCGTCGGAGTTGTCAGGAAATGAAATTTTATGCCTTCTTCTTCAGCATGATGCACTTCTTCGACTCGGGCCGGCATTTCAACCCGGGAACGACGGTAGACAATTGTCGATGTTTCGGCTCCGAGCCTCTTGGCTGTCCTCACCGAATCCATGGCCACATTCCCTCCGCCCAACACCACGGCGTTTTTTCCAAGATAGACAGGTGTATCGTATTGGGGAAAATCATAGGCTTTCATCAGGTTAACGCGTGTCAAATACTCATTTGCGGAATAGATACCAATCAGATTCTCTCCCGGAATCCTCATGAAATTCGGCAATCCCGCTCCTGTCCCGACAAAAAAAGCGTCATACCCTTCCTTTTTCAAATCTTCAAGCGTCGCCGTTAAGCCCACTACAAAATTAGTCTTGATCTCCACTCCTAATTTCTCAAGATATTTCACTTCAGCCTGGAGGGTTTTTTTCGGCAGCCTGAATTCAGGGATTCCGTACACCAGGACGCCCCCGGCCACATGGAGCGCTTCGAAAATAGTCACCTGATGGCCCTTTTTAGCCAGGTCTCCAGCAACTGTCAATCCTGCCGGGCCTGCGCCGATTATGGCCACTCTGCGGCCCGTTGAAGGGGGGATTTTGGGGACATACACTTTCGCGTTTTCTCTCTCATAGTCAGCAATGAACCTTTCCAGGTTTCCGATGGCCACGGGAACTCCTGTTGCTTTTTTCGTGGTGCACAGTTCTTCACATTGAGTCTCTTGAGGACAGACACGGCCGCAAATGGCCGGGAGGCTGTTGGTTTCTTTCATCTTGCGGATGCTTTTGTCGAAATCGCCTATCTCTATCCATTTGATAAAAGAGGGGATATCAATCCCCACCGGACATCCCATCACACACTGAGGATTGGCACAGTCCAGGCACCTCTGGGCTTCCTTCATGGCCGCCTTGGCATCCAAGCCCTGGTTCACTTCATTAAAATCCAGGTTTCGCACTTCCGGACTTCGCTCGGGCATTTTCTGACGGGAAATCTTCATCCTTTCCTTGACAGGAATAGATTTCCGCAGCTTTTTCCTCCACTCTTTGTCGAATTCGGCCCTGAGTCTCTTCTTGAGATCAGCCGGCATTTCTTTTTTTTCTGCCATCTTCTTGTCTCTTCTCTCTTAATCCTCTATGGAAATTGCCTTTTTTCCCAGTCACACAAAGACTGGACTTCATCCTCAAAATAGGCCTTGCGCCGGGTAAAAAGCTCTTCCCAATCCACCAGGTGGCCGTCAAAATCCGGGCCATCCACACACGCAAATTTTGTTTTTCCGTCCACAGTCACCCGGCAGGCGCCACACATTCCAGTTCCATCCACCATGATCGGATTCAGGCTGACCATCGTTCGAATCCCGCTGGACTTTGTGGCTTCAGAACACGTGTACATCAAATAGGTGCAGCCGATGGAGATGACTCTGTTGATTCCTGATTCCTCTTTTATAACCTTCTTCAGAGTTTTGGGAATATAATCCTTGCAATCATAAAAGCTGTCTCGTGCGGAAACGAAGAACTGGTCACTGACCGCCCTGAGTTTATCTTCCCAATAAAGAAGGAAATTCGCTTTGACATCCAGCAGAGTTATCACCTTGTTCCCCGCTTCTTTTAAAGCCCGGGCAATGGGATAAATGGCTGCGATTCCAAAACAACCTCCTGTGCAAACGACTGTTCCGTATTTGTCGATCTCTGATGGTTTCCCCAGCGGACCGACAAAAACAGGCACATCATCTCCCTCATTCAGGAGCGAAAGTTTATGAGTAGAAGTCCCCACGATCATAAAAACAGATGTGACTGAGCCTTTTTCTGCATCCCAATCCGCTATGGTTAAAGGAATCCTTTCGCCTCGTTCATCGGGCATGATAATCACAAATTGACCGGGCTTACATTTCTTGGCCACCTCGGGCGCATGGACTTCGAGAAGATGAATATTGGGAACGAGCCGCTCTCTCCGTAAAATCTTTGCCATCACTTTCCTCTCTTTATTTTAACGGGAATGAGATTCACAAGATGATCCTTGGAAGATACAGGAAAAGCTTGAGGGACGAGAGAAAAATTTGAATCTTCATTCCAGAGAAAACTGGCTTTGACTATGCCTTTCGGCACAGCTTCTGATATCTTCACCAGGCCTTGGGCTTTCCCTGATACTGACTCAATCATTACAGTCTGACCATCATTCAGTTTTAATCTTCTCGCATCCTCAGGAGATATCTTGATCCATCTGGAATCCCTGATCACTCTCAAACCTTTTGACTCCTGGGTAAGAGCCAGATTTCTGTAGTAATCCAAATTGTAATCGATAGACATGAGGAGGGGATATTTTTGACTTGTTTGTTCAGGCGCATGAGTGAATCTCATAGGAATGAACTTCTTTTTTCTTTTCGCATCTTCATGAACAAAGACATCCTCGTCATTTTCCAGTTTGGCGTCTGAAATCCCAGAAAAACCGGCAACCCCTTTACTCATTTCTTTCATGATGGCGGCTTGATTCTTATAGCCGAAGCCCTCATGACCCATTTTTTTGGCTAATCGAGAAATAATCCACCAATCGGGTTGAGCCTCTCCTGAAGGTTCGATCACCTTTTTAAATTTCTGAATCCTTCCCTCCACATTGACAAATGTCCCCTCTGTTTCCGCAAATGTGGCCGCCGGCAGAACCGCATCGGCCTTTTCTATGTTGTCGTTCATGAAGCTATCCTGAATGACCAAAAACTCTACCTTGGCCTTCTTCAAATCAGGCATGGGACCGTTAAGATAAAGGGCCCTTATCTTCCCGGAAAGTGCCCCATGGAAGACTTGATCGAATGAATATCCCTTATCCTGGAATTCACGGTTTATCTCTAAAGCGCCTCTCAGGTTGCTCTCCTGACTGAGAGGGAGAACCTGACCATCTCTCAAGAGGGCTAAGTTGGTGAGAGCCGCCAAATTCTGACTTCCCCAGGGATTTTGAGTCAAACCCGTGCCAAAAAGGAAAACAACCGTTTCTCCCTCCTTGAGAAGCTCGGCT
>JASFPJ010000364.1:0-3492 GCA_050116035.1 Candidatus Aminicenantota bacterium
ATGTCCTTTTTTCAGCGATGACTTGATACCGCTGATCAGGGAAGTGAATGCCTTTTCCGCTTGAAGGCCAGTGATTCCGGAGTCTTTGGCCATTCTGGCCGTTATTGCTTTTTTATTCACAGTGAACCTCCTTAGCTTCTACCCGCTCATGGGCGGGTTTTTTTATGTTATGAAGAAGAGCTGTTGAATGTCAAGAAAAAGGTGCGAAATCTATCAAAAAAACGCTTCTATTGACAGATTTAGTCCATATTCATATAATGAGGGCAAAGTTCAGGATGTAAAAATCTGAAAAGAGGAGCAATAATGAAAAACTATACTCTTAAAACAGTGGCGAAATTTCTGTTTTTTTTCATGATAATTTTTCTTCTTTTCTTCCAAGGAGAAAGCATTGGATTGAATCCTGGAGATGGAGAGAGAACTCAGGAGCAAGAGGTCAAGAAGGCGAGGTTGTACAAGGATGTCTTTCCTCTAATCTCTGATTCTGACCTCTATTGCTCGTTTTTTGTCATGGACAAAGTGAAACTGGACATGCAGATCATTGGTTCTGAGAAAGAAGATGAAAGGATGCTTCTGAGAGAGAGTGAAGTTTTCTTTATTAATAAAGGCAGCGTGGATGGGATTGAAACAGGACAGATTTACATGATTTTGGATATCGGAGAGAAAGTCAGGAATCCCGTCACTGGAAAGAAGTTCGGTCATCTCGTTTTGAAAAGAGGCAGGGCCCAGATTTTTTCCGTGGAAGAGGACCGGGCATTTGCCAGATTAGAAAAGGCATGCGGAGAGGTTATGGTGGGTCATTTCCTTGTGCCATTTGAAGAGAAGAGCGATTTTTTGGGAAAGGATCTTGGCTTTGATGTTCCTATCAACGAGGAGGAAGGACCCCAGGGAATGCTGATTTATTTTCAAGATGAATATCAGCAAATCTCAAAAGGGCACTGGGCCATTATAGATCTTGGCGAGGAGGATGGGATTCATTTTGGGCAGCAGTTAGTTATCTACAGAAAAGCAAAAGGAAAGAAAGGAACCATCGAAAACCTAGGTAATTTAATCGTGATCGATACCCAAATGAAGACATCCACCGTGAAGATTCTCTCGAGTAAAAGTCCTCTGAGGCTTGGTGATCAGGTTCAACCGCATTTTTAATCGTCCTTCGCATCTCTATTCAGCATTGTCTACTTTTTATTCAGAGTGACTAACTTTTTACGCGTGGACATATTCCGCGCACAGAAGTCGAGTTAGAAATAGTCTTGGATTCTCGAGCGAAGCCGCACTTGGCTGAAAGAGTTTTTTTAAAAAAATTTTAAAAACAGTTCTTGAAGTTTGTCAAAAAATGGATTAATTTCATATCTCTTTATACGCCTTGGAGACTGGAAAGGTCTCTTTGAAGATTTCGTAATAATTTCAAAAGGAGTCATCCATGGGTTTGAAAAGGTTCATCATCAATCTGGCGCCCTCTCCCTTAGTCAAGCTTTTTGCCAGTCCTTATGTGGCCGGAGACAGCATCCAGGCCGCAACAGAAACAGCCCGCCAATTTTGGGAAGAGAGACATGTCTGCTCGACAATTGACCTTTTGGGAGAAGAATTGGAGAGTGATGACGAAGTCCAGTACACTGTAGGTGTCTATGAAAAGCTGATCGCTGCTCTAGGAACCCAGGAATACACAACACTTTCGTTGAAACCCACACAGCTTGGAAGCCACCGCGGCACAGAGCACTGTCTGGAGGTTATTAGAGGAATCGTCGCGAAGGCAGAAAAGCAGAATATAAAAGTCACCCTTGATATGGAGGACCATCCCTATACTGACATGACTCTGGATATCTTCCAGGCCATAATAAAGGATCACCCGACTTTTGGAACAGTCCTGCAATCGCGCCTTTTCCGCACCGACGAGGATATAAAATCCCTTAAAGGCCTGAACGCCCGCATCCGGATTTGCATCGGCATATACAACGAACCAAAGGATATCGCCCTCCAGAACAAGCCTGAAATGAAGAAGAAAATGCTCGAGCAGGTGGAAGTCCTGTTCAAGGAAGGCCATTATCCAGAGATCGCGACCCACGACAAAGCAGTCATCAATGAAGCCATCAATATTGCTGAAAGGCTGAATATGAAAAAGGGCCAGTATGAGGTTCAGATGCTCATGGGTGTGCCGATGCAGGCTTTTCAGGATGAGCTGGTGCGAAACGGGATCCTGGTCCGATTGTATGTCCCGTTTGCCGAGAAGTGGAAGTTCGCCACAGCCTACTGCAAGAGGCGGCTGGCTGCCAATCCGGCCATGGCCGCTTATATAATTAAAAATATTTTTCAAAAGACCACGGGCAAACACTAAACGAAAGAGCGAAAAAGGAAAAAGGAGACAGGCCCCTTTTTTACTAAAAAGTTGTCTGTCTCTTTTTTGCCTTTTTCAGTTGAAGAAGGGGGATAGTCCCTATTGCTTTTAATAAGAGGGCTGAAAGGGACAATCCCCACTGAAAAATTGGACTGTTTCCCTCGCTCAGTAATTTGGAAACGGTTTTTGGATGTCATTGCGAGCGAAGCGTGGCAATCTCATAAAAAGGTTATCTTCATTCTCGTAATAACATAATTTTTTTCAAAGAGATTGCCACGCTTCGCTCGCAATGACACCTTTATCCTCTGTATCATCAATAAAAGTGTTACTTAATTACTGAGCATAAACAAAAGGCCCCTTTTAATTGACAGAAATTTCTCTTTTTGGTAGTTTAAATCCAGAGTCTCGTTTCTGATGAAGAAGTTAGAAGCGGGCGTAGTTCAGTGGTAGAACGTCTGCTTGCCAAGCAGAAGGTCGTGGGTTCAAATCCCATCGTCCGCTCCATTTTTTTTCTGCATCGTGTGCCATGATGAAAAAGGCGCGGTACCCAAGTGGCTAAGGGAGAGGTCTGCAAAACCTCGATTCGTCGGTTCGAATCCGACCCGCGCCTCCAAACCACTACATAAACTAAAACCTGTTTTCTCGCATCATCTCTGCAGGAGGAGTTGTATAGCATGATCCGCCGCGTTTATTTTATGCTCTTCAAGCCAAGCTGGGAATGGGCGGAAATTAAAGAAGAATCTCCTCTCAATCCCCGGCACTTTTTTTCTTATGCTCTGGTGTTTGCCGCCGTTTCTCCGGGAATTCGTTTCTTAGCCGGTTTTTTATACGGCCATTACAAGAGGCCTTTTATCGGATGGAGTTGGGCAGTTGTCTGGAGGGAGCTTCTTTTCTGCTTGGCTCTCTATTTTTTCTCCCTGGCAGTAGTCATGTTGTGGAGACGGAGCATCTCTCTGCTGGCTCCTTTGTTTTCTTCCCCGCGAAAGACGACGGAGTCTCTGGCTCTGGCGGTCTTTAGCATGGTTCCCTACTGGCTGGGAGGAGTGTTTTATCTTATCCCTCAAATGGGATGGATAATCAAGATCATCGTGGGATTTTACGGGGTTTACATCCTTTATCGAGGATTGATCGCGAACCTTATGGAGACTCCCGGAAAGAAAATT
>JASFPJ010000365.1:0-3491 GCA_050116035.1 Candidatus Aminicenantota bacterium
CGTGTTCACAAACACAAAAACCGCCGCGGTTTAACAACTGATTCATTTGAAAAAGGAACAGACAATGCCTCAAACTTTTGTCGATTCCCACGCCCACCTGGACATGGAGGAATTCGATGACGACCGCAAAGAAGTCATCCAAAGAGCTCACCAGGATGGAGTTATCGCCATCCTCTGCCCCGCAGACCTCTCGAATCAAAAAAGCACCCAGACAACTCTTGAACTAATCGAAAAAAACAAAAACATCATCGCCTCTGCAGGAGTCCACCCCCACCAAGCGAAACTTTTTAAACCGGATCATGTTCACAAAATTGAAGAGCTCGCCCAAGAGAAAAAAATCATGGCAGTGGGTGAAATCGGCCTCGATTTCTTCTATAATCACTCTCCCCCCCAGGACCAAGAATCGGCTTTCCGTCATCAACTCGCCGCAGCTCAAAACATCGGCCTTCCTGTCATCGTGCACAGCCGAAACTCGGGCATGAGAACAGCCCAGGCTGTGCATAAAGAGAATTTCACAGAGGGAGGAGTCCTCCACTGCTTCACTGAGGATTGGGAACTGGCCAAACATATGCTCGACCAGAACTTTTTTATTTCCTTCTCCGGTATCCTCACATTCGCTAATGCCGAACCATTAAGAGAAGTGGCACAAAAAATTCCCCTGAACAAATTATTGTTCGAAACTGACTCCCCTTTTCTTGTTCCGTCTCCATACCGCGGTCGGATAAAGAGAAATGAGCCCGCATATGTGATAGAGACAGCTAAAGTCCTGGCTGAATTGAAAAGGATTTCCCTGGGCGAATTGGCTGAAATAACCACCCGAAATTTCGAAACTCTCTTTAAGTTTGAAATAAAAAAAATGTAGTGTTAAGATATGGATGACTCTGAACAACACAGATACAGGAAAACAAAGATGACCGGAGGAGAGAGCCACTCGACAGGATATTTTTCGTTGTCGAATACCACAATCGATCGCTGCGGTGAAGACAGTTAACAGGCATGCCATGAGAGAAACAGTAAAACAGACTATAAAATCTCGGATTAAAAGTAACCTGAGCCTAAACAATCTATACTACAGCATACTGAATGACCTGGATAAAGTTGAAAAAGAGCTTGAGCTCTTCATTGATTCTCCCAACAGGCTCATCTCTGAAATCGGGTCCTATATTTTCCAGAACAGCGGCAAGAAGATTCGACCCGCTCTGCTTTTACTCTGTTCAAAGCTCTTCGGATACAAAGGGAATGAGAACATCCTCATGTCCGCCTTGATTGAAACCATTCATGCGGCCAGCCTTATTCATGACGATATCATCGATAATTCTGATGTGAGGAGAGGGAGGGAATCCATCCATTCCAGATGGGGTCCCAACATAACTGTCCTCTTAGGAGATTTTCTTTACATCAAAGCGCTTGGCTATTCTCTTCACAGCCAACATAGACAGATCACAAAAATTCTCACCGACATTTCAGCCAGAATGATCGAAGGAGAGCTGAATGAATACTACCGGAGCGGAAATTTGGACCTGGCTGAGAAAGACTATCTCGATATCATCGATAAAAAGACGGCATCTCTCTTTGCCGCTTCATGCCAGATTGGCGGCATCCTCGGAAATGCATCAGAGGAAGAAGAACATTCTCTTGTGGAATACGGGACAAATCTAGGTATATCTTTTCAGATCATAGACGACCTTCTTGACTTCACCGGAGATGAAAAAGCCCTGGGCAAACCAGTTTTTTCCGACTTGAACGAAGGCCGAATCACTCTCCCATTGATATACACCATGACCAACGATGGTGGGATGAATCGAAAACGGATCACCGCAATCCTGAAAGAGAACAATCTGGACAAGGAGAAACAGAAAGAAATTCTTGAGATCATTCATTCCAATGGAGCGCTGGATTACACCTATAAAAAGGCCGAGGAGTATTCCTCCAAATCCCGAGAAATCATTTCTCAATTCCCTGAATCCGTCCATCGAGAAGCATTAATTCTCATCCCCGAATTTTTCTTAACAAGAAATAAATAAAAATATTAAAATGGGATCAGGGCTCGATATTCGGCATTGTTAGGAGTCAGGCTTTTCCAATACTGATGCCAATAAAACTGGAATCAAAGTTAAGTCTGGTTATCGGCTAAATCCTCGTCCCAAAAGACCGGACCCTAAAGCCTGCTCTCATTTAAAAAATGTCTAATGTCGAGCCCTGACCCCTACTGAGAAGGGAATGAATGGTCGAAATAGAAGTCAAAATCAGGATTGAAGATATAGGTTCTGTCAAAGAAAAAATCGTAAACCTCGACGCGCGACTCGAAAAAGAACGTCATTCCGAAGAAAATACTCTTTTTGACTTCTCTTCTCAAACTCTGACCAAGAAACAACAAGCTCTCAGATTGCGTACCGCTGGCAAAAAGACTTTTTTGACTTTCAAAGGCCCCCCAGAAAAATCCAGGAAATTTAAAATTCGAGAAGAATACGAGACCGAAGTGAAAAATGAGAAACAAATAAGAAAAATCTTGAAGTCTTTGGGCTTCATACCAGTCTTTACCTATAATAAATTCAGAACGGTCTACAGGAAGAAAAACCTGAAAATATGCCTGGATGAAACGTCAATCGGAAATTTTATCGAGCTTGAAGGAGAGAGAAACGAGATCGTTAAATTCACGAATGCTCTGGGAATCTCAAAAAAGGAATTTATTAAACTGGACTACATCCAGCTCATAAAAAAAGAGACAGGGATAAATTTAAAGGGATCTTAATACTGGAGAGTTAAGCCTTTTTCTTGGGGGGTGTTTCCTTCTTTTCAGATTTCTTGGCTGCCTTTTTCACAGGCTTCACTTCTTTCGCCTCCGCCGCTTTCTTCACAGGCTTTTTTTCTTTCGCTTTCACAACCTTCTTTGCTGGTTTCTTTTTCTCGGCGACTTTGGGTTTTTTTTCTGGCTTCTCATCCTTGTCCTTGAGGGCTTTTGGCTTTGCTTCCTCTATTTCTTCCACTCCTGCGCCTATTTCTTCTCCGATAAATCCTTCCTCCGCAGGTTCCGGAATTTCTTCCTTCTTAACCTCAATGAGCTCATAGTCTATGAATCCATCACGTACTTCTTTCTGGGCAATACGGATAGGGTTCTTGGATTTGGACTTTATTCTCGGTTTGGCTCCCTGCAATAGCTGTTTCGCCCTCTTTGCAGCTAAAATGACAAATCTGAATTTGCTATCTATTTCGCCATATGTTTTCAAGTAAACTCGTCTCCTGCATAAAGACAATTCAATTTAAACAGTTACGATAACAAAAATTGGTTAGAAATTCAACGAATTTAGTTAAATAGAGTCAGTTAAATGGGGTCGCGTCTCAACATTCGACATTTCTTAAAATTAAGTCCATGAGGCTCAGGCTGTATTCTTGGGAGCGCAGAAAAATCGATGAAAGAAAAATTCCTCTCAGGAACGAACTGGCTCAATCCAAAGCTTCTGACAAACTAGAAATTCTAAGTGTGAAGATAT
>JASFPJ010000366.1:0-3474 GCA_050116035.1 Candidatus Aminicenantota bacterium
TCATCGCATTAATCATAGCACTTTTAACCGTAAGCTTTCTGACAATAAAAGCAGCGCTGGCGAATCCGATTAAATCACTGCGGTATGAGTAATATGACATTTCCATAAATTCAAGATTCATACAGTAATATCAAGAAGCTCACAAATTCCAGCGCGAGATGTCTCCTGTGACATACTTGCAGTGGGCGAAGTGTCTAACAAAATACACAGGCATCCTCAAGCAACTCGAGAAGGATATCGGGAGACAAAAACTGTTGGAATTACCGGTAAGTCCTGGGAGCATGATCATTGGGATATTAATCACGAAGGACTTATAACTGTTTTGCGATGAAATCCTGAATCATCAAGTCGAACACATCTCTGGCCCGGCATTCATCCGTCACCGGATAGGCATCGAGCAAATGCCGGTAGGGTGTGCTGCTGGCCTCGTCAAATCCCGTTTCGAGGAAAATGAGGTTCATTTTCCCTTCAACAAGAAAGACCGAGCGGCTTCCCTCATAATAATCCCAGCAGATGCCGGTTTTGTCGAGTTCGATCAGCCTCTTGAACTCGTTCCGCCGGATGATCTCTGGCTTGAACTCATCCTGCTGAACTTGCATGATCACGTTCTGGGTCGAACCCCATGAGAGTGTTTCCTTATCGAACATGCTGAAATCGCTGAAATAGTAAATGAAGCTATTCTTTTTGTCCTTGTGAGTACCGGTAAAAACGCCGATAACAATCTCATTCGCGCGATCGTAGGACCTTCGCATCTCCTCTTTCATCGACCGGTGAAAAGATTTCATAACGAATCCGGAGGGGGGCGGAGAAACCTCCGCAGGTTCGGGCTGGACCTTGGGGCCCGGAGCACAGCCCGTCATCGACATCGCCACCAGTGCGGCGAGACACACATAATTTCTGATTTTTTTCCACACAACATTCATTTCATCTTCTCTACAATTTTACATTATTAAAATAAAAGGATCTTGCAGTCCAAGAAGATACAGTTTAGATGAATTCCATGACGAAGTCTACTTTCCGGTCGATTTTCTCGTTAACATCACAAAAATGCTCAGCTATTCTTTTGAATACACAATCTGCTTAGCCGTTTCGCCATAGCGATAATGCTCAATATGGGTGGATGGCCCAATGAATTAATATATCGGAATTTTTATGCCGTGTTGTGTGTGTGATGTCTATTTCAGGATTTCACCTGGTGGAAATCGCGCAAAATTGCGAGGGATTTTTTAGCGAGCACAAAAAGGAAAGTTCCGGCCTCTTTTGATTTTTACAAAAAATAAAAAAAAGTAAACTTTATTTTATCAAAAAACGTATATATATATAAATACGGAGAACTAATGAAGTTATTATCGCGTATTGAAGAAATCATTCTGCTGACCATATGGCGGCTGGATGACCGAGCTTACGGTATGGCCATCAGAGAAGAAGTCATTAAGGCGACAGGGAAAAAATGGCTTCTGGGAGCCATCTACGGTCCTCTGGGACGGCTGCACAGAAACGGCTATGTTTTAACCTCTAAAGGAGAGCCGACTCCGGAACGCGGAGGCCGCAGCAAAGTCTATTACCGGTTATCCCGGGAGGGAATCAAAGCCCTCCGTGATATCCAACGGGTCAATTCCGTGATATGGAATGACGTAGAGAAACTTGAATTCAAGGAAGAATGAACAGACACACAACTAGGCCTCCAAAGATAGCGTCCAGGATACTGGAGTTTATCATCCAAAAAGATATCCGGTATGGAGCTATGGGGGATTTCGAAGAACAATTCTTCTGGATGAGGAAGGAGCAAGGAGCGTTCAAAGCCCGCCTCCTCTACTGGAAACAAATCTGTGGAGCTCTCCCCTACTTTATTAAAAATACTATTCTCTGGAGTTTGATCATGTTTAAAAATTATCTTAAAACAACTTTCCGCAACACCACCCGGCACAAAGGGTACTCCTTCATCAACCTTGCCGGCCTGGCCATCGGCATAGCCTGCACACTACTTATCCTCCTCTGGGTCAAGGACGAATTGAGTTATGACCGCTTTCATGAAAACGGCAAAAATATTTATAGGATTATGAGCTACGGCACAAAATATATGATCGAAGGGGTCGATGGAACGCCTGCGCCTCTGGCTCCGGCTGTCAAGGAAGAAGTCCCTGGAATCGTGAACTATGCGCGATTTGCCGATGTCTCGAAACTGGTGTGTAAATACGGTGATAAAGTTTTCTACGAAACCAGAGGGCTTATCGCTGATCCCTCCATTTTTGAGATATTCACGTTTCCTTTTGTCCAGGGAGACCCCAAAACGGCTTTTTCCGAACCTCTCGATGTCGTCATAACAGAGACAATGGCAAAAAAGTATTTTGGCACCGAAGACCCCATAGGGAAAACCATCGAAGTCGAGGGAAACCCAGCGGCCGTAAAAGGAGTCATCCGGGATATTCCGTATAATTCTCATATCCAGTTCGATTTTCTAAGCTCCTATGAGTTCATCGAGGAAGTCACAGGTTACGGGACAAGCTGGGGATCGTTCAATTTTGTCACCTATCTTCAGTTGGAGCCGAATCGTGACATAGAAGAAATAGGCAAAAATATCACAGCCGTTGCCGCTAAAAATAACTGTCCTCAGGTTAAAGACGGAGTGGAATTCCGCCTCCAGCCCCTTTCCGCCATTCATCTCGACAACCGCGGCGCATTTCGGAACTACGCTGAGGTCGGAGACAGAAAATACGTTTATGTTTTTTCCATCATCGCTTTTTTTGTTCTGTTTATAGCCTGTGTCAACTTCATGAATCTCTCGACAGCACGCTCGACAACGCGGGCAAAGGAAGTCGGGATGCGCAAAACCGTCGGCGCCAGCCGCAGGCAGCTTATCCTGCAGTTTTTCGGAGAGTCCCTTTTTCTGACAATGACGGCCTGTGTTTTTGCCTTGATCATTGTCTCTGTTCTGCTCCCTGCATTCAACCAAATCGCGGGGAAAGACTTAAAACTGAACATTATCGATATCCAACTGGTGCTCGGGCTCATCATTATTGTGCTTTTAACAGCCTTGACCGCGGGAAGCTATCCGGCGATCTACCTTTCTTCATTCAAACCCGTTAAAGTTTTAAAGGGGATGTTTAAATCGGAAGGGAAAGGCCAGACATTCCGGCGGGTCCTTGTGGTCACTCAGTTTTCACTTTCAATAGCCCTCCTCATAGGCACATCAGTCGCCTACAATCAACTCCGTTTTCTGAGACATTCAAAACTGGGATTCAACCCAGAAAATATCGTCTATGTTCCTGTCAAAGAGAATACCGGAAAAAGATATGACGCTTTTAAAGCCGAACTTCTGAACGATCCGAATATCAACTCCGTAGCCGTCCAGTACTATCTGTTTGCAGAGGAGGCCTTCCGGACCACTGGCTATGACTGGGAAGGAAGAGAGAAAGATCAGGAAGTCGATATCATTCTCAATCTTGTGGATTATGATTTTATTCCGATGTTGGG
>JASFPJ010000367.1:0-3466 GCA_050116035.1 Candidatus Aminicenantota bacterium
ATCCCCAATCTGCGACAAACCTCCATTTCCGCGTTCCGTTTGGGTACAGAGCATAAAGTGCGTCTGCAGACACGTAAAGCGTTCCATCCAGGTCGATAGCCGGAGTTCTTTGGCCCACGTCAGACCAGTTGGGGTAATTATCATAAGCTTCGTATTTCCATAAGCGTGTGCCCTGGGAGTCGTATGCATAGAGGGCACTGGTCGCTCCCTGAATGTAGATGGTACCATCCGCGCCAATGGTGGGGGAGCAGCCATTATCTCCTTGATGGAGACCCGCGGTTGGATACAAATCCAATTCGCGCTTCCAATTTTCTGTCCCGTCTGGATTGAGAGAATACAGGCTTCCAGCATCTGTATGCATGAATATCCCTGTGCCGAAGTAGATAGTGCCGTCCGCAGCCACGGCTGGAGACGAATAATACACAGGTTTATCCGCTTCAAACGTCCACATGATTCCCTCTGCGAATGTTATTGTTTCTGTCGTGCTCCCTGTGGCTCCCTCATTATCTGTGACTGTGAGAGTGACGGTAAACGGTCCTGTCGTCGCATAGTCATGGCTTGCGATATCACCCATGCCCGTCTCTCCGTCTCCAAAGTCCCATTCATAGCTGTCAATACTTCCATCAGGGTCAGAAGAAGAAGTCGCGTCAAAATCCACTGTCGCTGGTGCCACATCAGAGCTTTTGTCATAGAAAAAGCTTGCGACTGGATCTTCGTTTCCTCCACCGAAGAGTTCCTCAAGGAATTCACAGGATGTGAACAGCATGGCTGATATTAGAATAAAGAAAAGATAGACAATTGTTTTGCTAAAAAATGTTAATTTCCTTGGCCTACGTTTTGATTTCATGCTCCGCTCCTTTCATTAATCTATAACATAAGAGTGAACCGTGTCAATTTGACAAAGTTAAATGGAATGCAAAGACGAAGAGGAAGAATCCAGTCGAGCCCCAAATTTCTATTTTTTTTATGATTGAATTCAGATACACTATCCCTGGTTATGTCTCGACACGAGCCTTTCACATTCCAGTCAGGTCCTGAGCTATTGCGAAAAGCGGATGAGCTGGGTAGTGAGCTTCCTTTTCGAGATTCTGTCTCGCCTCTTTTTGAAAGCCTTGCCATTGGCTCGAAGACACTCACCAACCGTCTGGCTGTGCAGCCCATGGAGGGTTTTGACGCAGACACCGATGGTTCACCAGGTGAGCTGACGTTTCGCCGTTATCAGCGGTATGCGGAAGGAGGATGCAGCCTCATCTGGTTTGAAGCTACGAGTGTTGTGTCTGAGGGCCGTTCGAATCCTCATCAATTGATGCTCCATACGCGAAATCTCGACTCGTTTAAGCGCTTAGTGGAAGAAACTCGTCGCTCTGCCCAGAAAGTATTCGGAAGTTCTTATGAAATTTTTCTTGTTATCCAGTTGACCCACTCCGGCCGTTACAGCCAACCGGAAGGTAAACCCTTGCGGCAGGTGGCTGACTTCAATCCTAATCTTGACAGGAAACAAGAGGATGTTCGTATCCTGAGCGATGACGAACTGGACCGTTACCAGGATGAATATGTGAAAGCGGCGAGATTGGCTGAACAAGCTGGTTTCGATGCTGTCGACATCAAAGCCTGTCACGGGTATCTCGTCAATGAGCTTTTGGCAGCCCGGACACGAAAGAGCAGTAGGTACGGAGAGACATTCGAGAACAGGACCCGCTTTCTTTCCGAAGTGGTTCAGAAGGTCAGGGATCGAACTCCGGGATTATTCCTGGCTGTGCGCCTGAGTGCTTTTGATGGGATCCCCGGAGGCTTTGGAGTTTCCGATGATAATCCTGAAGATATCGACCTTTCTGAGCCGAAAGAGTTGGTCCGCCGACTGGCCCAGTCCAGCTGTTCGCTGTTCAACATCACAGTCGGAAATCCCTATGAAAAACCTCATCTGGGGCGACCGTTCGACCGCCCTTTACTGGGAACTCCTTTGCCTGAAGAGCATCCCTTAAAGGGAATAACACGTCTCTTGAGAATCACATCGGCATTCCAGAAAGAATTTCCTGACATTCCGTGTGTGGGGACCGGATATTCATGGCTGCGTCATTTTTTCCCCAACGTAGGCGCTGCGGTTCTCCAGCGCGGAGAAGCCTCACTGATCGGTTTGGGAAGGAGTTCTTTTGCCTATCCAGATGCACCCAAGGATCTGATGAATTCTGGCGCTTTAGATCCCGC
This sequence comes from Candidatus Aminicenantota bacterium, assembly GCA_050116035.1. Classification (GTDB taxonomy): domain Bacteria; phylum Acidobacteriota; class Aminicenantia; order Aminicenantales; family Aminicenantaceae; genus SOIA01. Next base: position 2,206 of record JASFPJ010000367.1, read on the forward strand.
TAAAGTCTGCATCTCCTGCTCCCGCTGCACAGAGTTGATGAGGAATGGGTATGAAAGCGGGTGTGTGATGAGAGATAAGGAGATTTACGGCAAGCTTTACCAAAGGCTAAAGAATAAGGGGAGAGAGAATGAAGAAAAGCATGATTGAGATAGATGGGATTCAATTTCCTTTGTATTCTCTCAATACACTCATCATTGGAAGTGGAGCCGCGGCTCTGAATGTGGCAGTCAGCCTGTTTGACTTAGGGCAGAAGGACATCTCCATTGCCACAGACTTCTGGGGTGGGGGAACATCCAACAATGCCGGCTCGGATAAGCAAACATACTACAAGCTCTCTCTTTCAGGGGATGTCCGTGATTCTCCGCATGAGATGGCCAAAGACCTGTTTAACGGCGGATGCATGCATGGGGATATCGCGTTGTGCGAAGCCCAGAATTCCGCCCAAGCTTTTTTCCACCTTGTGAACCTCGGCGTTCCTTTTCCCCATGACCGGTTTGGAGCCTACGTGGGTTATAAGACAGACCATGATCCCAGGGGAAGGGCGACATCCGCCGGTCCTCTCACATCCCGGATGATGTTCGAATGCCTGGCCAAAGATGTCAAAAAGAAAGGGATACAGGTGTTCGACCGGCACGAGATCATCGCCTTGCTCACAGAAAACAGGGAAGGAGAAAAGCAAGCCGTCGGAGCTTTAGCCATAGACAAGGATAATCTGGACTCCAAGAGTTTTGGCTTTGTGGTTTTTAATGCCGTGAATGTCGTTCTCGCGACCGGAGGGCCTGCGGGCATCTACAAGAGTTCGGTCTATCCGGAGAGCCAGCTCGGGTCGAGCGGATTGGCTTTTGAAATTGGCGCCGTCGGCAGCAACCTCACTGAATCGCAGTACGGCCTGGCATCCATCCAGTTCAGGTGGAATCTTTCTGGCACATACCAACAGGTCATTCCCCGGTATATCTCCACCGATGCAGATGGCCAGGATGAGCAGGAATTTTTGAATCATTACTTCCCGGATATGGGAAAGCTGGCCACGGCGATTTTCTTAAAAGGCTACCAGTGGCCGTTTGACCCGGAAAAAGTCCGTGAATACGGTTCATCCTTGATAGACATTTTAGTCTACCAGGAAACTGTGATGAAGGGGAGAAGAGTCTTTTTGGACTTCACACGGAACCCATCGGGAAGGAATGCTCTTGAAGATTTTTCTTTTGACCTTCTGGATAGAGAAGCCTTTACCTATCTCGAAAAATCAGGGGCTTTGTTGGG
>JASFPJ010000368.1:0-3405 GCA_050116035.1 Candidatus Aminicenantota bacterium
CAATAGAGGAAGATGGTGGAACTCTACCTAAAAATTTAAAGAATCGAACAGACTCAACTGAATAGAATGGATGAAACACAGAAAATGTAACATTCCTCTATTTTTGCATTTTAATCTCTTGTCCACAGCTAATTCTCAATATTGATAATTTTCCATATTTCCACTAGAATCTCAGTAATTTAACAAATGCATCTCTATCTATATTTATAATCTCACAAGGAGGAGGACCATGAGCTTTAGAAAAAAATTATTAAAATCACTTTGTTTGGCCATCATTATTTTTTCCTTCACTGCGTTCATTTTCTCACAAACAGAAAAAGAAACTAAAAAGTGGAATAAGTGTGTTGAAAAGGCTAAAAAGGTAAAAACCACCAAAGAGAAAATGGAAATCTATAAAGCGTTTATTAAAAAAAACAAAGATAATTTTTACATCAAGGAAGCCATGAGGATCGTTGAAGAACCGGGAGATTTCGATACTGCAAAAACGGAAAATACCATTGAGTCTTATAAAGCCTATATTTTAAAACATCCTAATGATGATAAGGACCATGTTGGGGAAGCTAAGGATAAGATTAGAGATTTATTCTTCAAAGATAAAAAAATTGTTGACTGGATAAAAGACTTTGGCAGTTCTGGTATTACGGGAAGATACACATCAGATCCATCCGCGGCTCCTTTCGTTGAAAAGGGTATTTTAAGAGGTAGGAACTTCATGATCATCATTACAAGATATGACGACGTAAGTGTTCTCAATATCCCTTCTATCCAACGTTCATTGTTAAGCAATCTTCACTTTCGTGTCAGAGAAAACATAAAATTTAACACAACGATGGTTTTTAGGGGGAGAAATGTTAAAGCAAGTTTTGCTGATAACGTGGTACTGAAAGACATAACAAATCATGGAGCTCTAAACACTGTTTTTGAAAATAAAAGTAGAAGAGAATATGTGGAATTGTGCTATTTCCGGGATGATCCCATTTTTATCTGTGCACTGTCAAAAGATGATTCTGTTTTTAAAAAATTGGTGAAATTTTACGAGTCTATTATTAAATAATACTCTTACGTTGTGACTATATTGACTAAATTTTTGGGGGTACCCCTAGAGCAAACACGGGACCTGAAAATGGATTGATGGGATAATGGAGGATCCCTTTTACCGTCAGAACATGTAGGCAAACTTCAAAAAGAGAGTGTGGCCCTGTGTCCCGGCCTCCCCGAACCTGGCTGTGCCCTTCTGGTAAGCCAGCTGAATCAAACCAAAAGGAGGCTGGAACCGGTAAACGAAGAGCACCTGAATATTGTGTTTATCGATGGATGTGTTCACCTGGTAAAAGACTTTAATAAAGAGGTCCGGTGTAAAATAGTTAGTCGCCCGAATCACATGAATCCATGTGCTTTCTCCCTCTGGATCAGGGTCGAGTATCAAGCGAGTCAACGAATACTGGACTGAAAAATCTTCTGTGATTTTATAGTTCAAACTGCCTTCAACCAGTTGGAAATCTGAGTCGAAATTTCGCCCAAACCCGTAAGAAACACTGGCATGCTGCCATTCTCTGGTGTTATACCCCAGCTCGAATTCAGTTTCATGATTTCTGAAATCTTTCTCAAAACGCTCATCATCCTGCCCTTTGAATTCCTGGTGGTGTTCGACACTCAATGAGAATTTATTCTTTAAATCAAAGGAAAGCTCTTCATCGATTTTCCAGCTCCGTAAGTCCCTGTCCAATCCCCAGTAGATATTATAGTTGGAGCCATACTCGATTCTGTCAAAAATCCCTTTCTTAATCCAAAAAGTTTTTCGTATTGCCGAATCCAACTCCCTCCGGTTATCATCCCGGATAAACCCGACTTCGTTCGCATTCTCGCGAAAGTTTCTCCCCAATTGAGTGTAGCGAAGGTGGATATGAAAAGTGGCCGAATCATGGCTCGGTCGGAGAAAAAAGGCGATGTTATCACTGTTATAATCGCCGTAGCTGAGAGCGAACTGTCCGGTGAATTTAAAAGTATCCGTGAAGTATAATGACGTATCAATCCCGGCAGTGCCCACACTTTTCCCTCCAACAACCTTGTTGGCCGCCAGAAACCCGATAGTCGAGGATTTCATCACATCCCTTTTGAGCCGGAAAACAGAGAAATTCGCCGTATCGATGCCCTCGGCTTCATCCTTCTTTGTTTGTGCAGTCAAGGCCGAGAATTCAAAACCGCCCGATTTCCCGTATACCTTGGCTCCCCCGTAAATGTCAGAAATCCGCCTGGAATAAAACAATCGAATTCTCTGTTGGTAAATCTCTGACCCTTCCAGAAAAAAGTTCCTCTTTTCCCGGAGACGAAGCTCAAAGCGGGTTAAATTGATCTGTTCCTGATCAGCCTCCACTGTCGCAAAGTCGGGATTAATGGTTAGATTTCCAGAGACCATCTGACTGAAGGCATAACGGGCATCTAAACCGGCTTCAAACTCTGTTTTCTTGTCTTCTTCAACTTTGGAGATGATATGAGGGATGATTTGAGCCTTCTTCTCAGTTTTTTTAAGATCGAGCCCCTTCAAATCTCCATACTGAGAAACTTTCATAGGAGATTCAAGAGGGCCAACCCAAAAACTTCTTTCAAGGAGGCGAGGAACAGGCCGGCCTATGTTAAAGCCCCAGATCTTTTTTTCCCCAGGTTCATATTTTATGCAACTCAATTCAATGGCTATCTCCGCACTCCAGCCAAACTCAGTTTTTTGACCTGAAGATTTCCATATTCCATCCCAGGTTGTATCTCTTGTCCGGCCGTTTTCGGTGATTCGGCCATCCAGCTGAGTGCCCAAGATATTAGTCATAAAAAAATAGCAGTTTCTTCTATCATGAAATGTATCAAGAAAAACTATAACAGCGTCATCGTCATGCAACTCAGCATCTCTTTTGGTTATCTGAGCGGCAATTTTTTCTGGCTGAGAATCGTAACACAAAAATCCAAAATAGATGAATTTCTCATCATAGAGAATTTTGACTATCGTTTTCACGGATGAAGGACTTCCTCTTTTTGGCTGAAATTGAATAAAATCACTTGTCTCTTGCGCTTTCTCCCAGACAGGCTCATCCAATGAACCATCCACATTAATGGCTTCATCGATTTTCAGAGCTGTGGTTTCTTTGACTTCACTCTGACTGAAGACAGGAAAAGAGACCAAGAAAAGAAGCATGAAAACAATAATTAACTTTCTCATTTTTAAAAGAGCTAGTTCTACCATAAACACTGCATATCTTCAATAACATTAATTAAGCTGTAAATAACTGTGTCATCACGAGCGATCGAAGAGAGCGTGGTGATCTCGACAGTGTTATTGTGAGCAAAGCGTGTCAATCTCATCCTTTCATGTCATTGCGAGTGAAGCGCGGCAATCTCTTACTGAAAGAAAATGCG
>JASFPJ010000369.1:0-3404 GCA_050116035.1 Candidatus Aminicenantota bacterium
CTGTTTCTCATCTGCAAGGAACCGAGCGAGGTTATGGACACACATTGGGTTCCAGATCAATTTGTCGACATCTTCCGGCTTTTTAACGAAGACCGGAACAGGCATAAGGCCATTCGTGCCTATTCCATAACCGATGATGTACTTGACTTTTTCGTCTTTCAGGACGGCTTTGACTTCTTTCTTGAGGTCTTCGAGGTTGACCATTATTGGGCTCTCCTCAACTTTTTTTGAGGTCCAAGCGGCTTAAGCTCTTGAACAAAATCTTTTATGATCTGTGTGTATTTTGTTCCTTCAGCGGCTGAAACCCAGGACATCTGGAAGCGTTGGGGCTCGAGGCCGGTATGCTCTAGGAGTTGTTTGACCAGAGCGATCCTTCTCCGGGCGTAATAATTCCCTTTGATGTAGTGGCAGTCGCCGGGGTGGCATCCTGACACCAGGACTCCATCCGCTCCTTTGTTAAATGCGGATAATATGTAAAGAGGGGAGATACTTCCAGAGCACATGACTGTGATGGGAACAACATTGGGAGGGTATTCCATTCGGGAGACTCCGGCTAAATCGCTTCCGGCTGAAGAGCACCACTTGCAGAGAAAAGCCACAATTTTTGGTTCGAATTCTTCCGCCATCATCAGCCTCCGAGAGATGTCCTTATCATTTCATGAACCTGCAGTGGAGTGAGGTTTTTCACTTGAATGGCTGCTCTGAGGCAAGTCGCCGAACAGGTGCCGCATCCTTCGCAGAGCACTTCGTTGACTTCTGCCTTTCCGTCTTTAATCGCAATCGCGTCATAGGGACAGACAAGTACACACATCTCGCAGCCGGTGCAGAGGTTTGGGTTGACCTTGGCCACTGTCGGTGCATGGTAAAGTCTTTCTTGAGATAGTATGGCAATGGCTTTTGCCGCTGCGCCACTGGCTTGAGCCACGACTTCCGGAATGTCTTTGGGGGCTTGAGCCGCTCCGGCAAGGAACATTCCTGAAGTCACGCTTTCCACAGGCCTGAGCTTGGGATGAGCTTCCGCGAGAAAACCATCCTTGTCCATAGCAATCTTGAGTTTTTTGGCCAGTTCTTCAGCACCCTTGGAAGGTCTCATGGCTGTGGCGAGGACGACCATGTCGGCATCGATTTCAATATCCTTCCCTATGAGCGTGTCCACTCCCCAAACTTTTATTTTTCCTTTATCTTCGAATATTTTCGAAACTTTTCCTCTGAGGTAGAGAACACCGTCCTCTTCAACGGCACGCTGGACGAATTCCTCATATCCCTTACCGCCTGACCGGATATCAATATAGAAGATATACGCCTGTCCGTCAGGGACATGATGCTTGTAGAGCATGGCATGCTTGGCTGTATACATGCAGCAGATTTTCGAGCAGTAGGCGCAGTGAAGCTCTGGATCTCGAGAGCCGGCGCATTGGATGAAAACAACCTCTTTGGGTTCTTTGTGATCCGAAGGCCGGAGGATCTTTCCCATCGTCGGACCAGAGGCTGAACAGAGCCTTTCGAACTGAAGTCCATCCAGGACATCTGGATATTTTCCATAACCGTATTCGGGTAAGTTTTCTTTATCGTAGAGGTCATATCCGGTGGCGACAATGATCGCTCCGACTTCTTCTTCGATGATTTCCGGTTTCATATCGTAATCGATGGCTTCCGGCTCACAAACATCCGCGCATTTGCCGCAGGCGATCGGCAGAAGGCCCGGGCAGTTCTTTATATCCAGAGTGTAAGTAGCCGGGATGGCTTGAGGAAAGGGAATGTAGATCGCTCGCCTTCCGGTTAAACCGATGTCAAATTCGTTGGGAACCACGACCGGGCACACTTTTGTGCACTCATCGCAGAGAGTACATTTGTCCGGGTCCACGTAAGTGGGCTTTTTAAGGATTTTGACTTTAAAGTTGCCCACATACCCGGAGATATCCTGCACCTCGCTGTAAGTCATGAGCTTAATATTCGGATGCTTGGAGACTTCGACCATTTTGGGAGTCAGAATGCACTGGGAGCAATCCAGAGTGGGGAAAGTCTCAGAGAGTTGGATCATATGCCCCCCGATGGATGGAGACCGTTCCACCAGTATGACTTCAAAGCCGCTGTTGGCTATGTCTAGCGCAGACTGGATGCCGGCGATCCCTCCGCCAATCACCAGTGCTCTCCGGGTGACAGGGATGCTTATCGGATCCAGTGATTCATTCCTGCGTACTCTCTCCACAGCGCTTTTGGTGAGTTTTATGGCTTTGTCTGTTGCCTTGTCCATATCCTTGTGGACCCAGCTGCACTGTTCACGAATGTTGGCGATCTCACACTGGAAGGTGTTGATTCCGGCTGCCTTGGCAGTATTTCGGAAGGTTGTCTCATGGAGGGTGGGAGAGCAGCAGGACACAACCACATTATCCAGGTTTTTTTCCTTTATGGCGTCTATAATTAAGTTCTGTCCCGGATCAGAGCACATGTAAACATACTCTTCGGAATGGACAACTCCCGGGTGTTTGGAGAGTTCTTTCGCGGTTTTTTTAACATCCACTGTTCCAGCGATGTTTATGCCGCAGTGGCAGATGAAAACGCCAGTCCGTTTCATTTTTTTCCCTTTTTAGTTTGTGTTTTGGAATTTATTTCTTTAGCCAAGAGTTCTTTTCCGTAATCGAATCCTTTGTCAAAAGCCTTGATATTCAGATCGAGAAACCTGCCTGGAACCAGGCCGGGAAGGGCTTTTTTCATCGCTTCCGGGGAAACAACTCCTGTTATAGCCGAGAAGAATCCCAGCATGACCAGGTTAGCGATGATGCGGTTCCCCAATTCTTCGGCGAATCTGGTGGAAGGAATCGCGTAGGTCTTTATCTTTCCCCGTGCAGGCTTCATTTTGACTAGGTCCTTATCTATGATTAGTATCCCATCTTGACTCAATTCGGGTTCGTATTTTTCATAGGCTTCCTGAGACATGGAGATAAGGATCTCCGGGACGGAAATGTAGGGATAGAGGACTCTATCCTCAGAGACAACGAGTTGAGAACTGCAAGCACTTCCGCGCGCTTCAGGGCCGAAGCTTTGGGTCATGGTGGCATGCTTGTTGTCATATAAAGCAAGAGCCTTCCCCGCGATCAGGCCACAGCGTATGATTCCCTGGCCTCCAAATCCTGAAAATCGAATTTCAGTCATTGTTCTCTCCATAAGGCTGGTATTTTTCGCCCAAGACTTTTCCGAGATGCTCATTCATGCAATCCAAAAAAGTCGGCTTTTCTTTATCGACGAATTTTCCAACGATGAGTTTTCCTTGATAGCTGATATCCAGGGTTCGTGTATCCGCTCCATGCTGAATCTCTGATTTTTCATAGTAATATTTCAGGAGATTCAGACCGTCGCCGAGGCGGTTTCTCCGGGCGTAGAGGGTCACACACGGAGTGATGACC
>JASFPJ010000370.1:0-3396 GCA_050116035.1 Candidatus Aminicenantota bacterium
AAAAATGCCTGGTATCAGTGGAATGGAAGTCCTGGAAAAAATCAGGGAAATAGACCCGAATATCATCTCTGTAGTCATCACAGGATACGCAACCGTAGAGTCAGCTGTGGAAGCCATGAAGATCGGGGCCTACGACTTTCTCCCCAAGCCTTTTTCGCCAGATCAGCTGCGTATCATTATCCGGCGCGGGCTGGAGAGACGAAGGCTCATTCTGGAGGCAGAAATCCTCCGGCAAGAGAAAAAATTGATGGAGGAAAACTTCATCACCATGGTCTCTCACCAACTCCGAAGCCCATTGGTGGCAATCATGCAATATTACGAAGTGATCTTGGGCGGAATGGCAGGAGACGTCCCTGAAAAGCAAAAGGAAATAATTCAAAAATCGAAGGCCCGTCTGGAAAGCCTTTTAAACTTGATCACTGACTGGCTGGATGTCGCCAGGCTGGACAGCGGTCAAATCGTGGATAATCTCAAACCCATTTCAGCCAAGAAGATCATCACGAAAGTCATCGAAAACCTGCAGCCTTTGACTCAAGAAGAAAACATCTCCCTGAAATTCGGCTCCTGCGGCAAAAACGACCTTGTCCAAGGTGACGCAGACACTCTGGAGCAGGTTTTTTCTAACCTCATCACCAACGCCATCCGCTACAACAAGCCCAAAGGAAACGTCACTGTCAGCATTAAAGAAAACGCGAACTATATCGCCGTTGAAGTCCAGGATTCGGGAATCGGGATCGCCAAGGAACATCTGCCTTTCCTCTTTGACCAGTTTTTCCGGGTCAAAAGAGGTGAAGGCCAGAAGATTAAAGGAACCGGATTGGGCCTCTCTATAGCCAAAAAAATAGTGGGTGCTCATGGAGGCTCCATTCAAGTCTCGAGTGAATTAGGAAAAGGAAGCACTTTCACGGTTTTGCTGCCCAAACTGAAAAAGCCGAAATGAACAGACCGGAAGGAATTCATGAACTCTTCATTTCACCATGAAAAAGAAATCTTAGTAGAGGAGAACTCAGAGATAGGCCTTATGGTATAAATTAAAAAAGGAGGCAAAATTGACAGCCGCATTGGTACTTGTTTTTGTTAGTTTGTGCCTCATAGTAGAGCTCTTGGCGAAGAGGAAGCAGCATTGAGCAACAAAAATCATTCGTTCTTTTAGATCTAATGCAGAAAGTGAGATGCAAAATATCTTTCGGCTAAGAATTGCAGTCAAATCAAAAAAAGCTATTTATGGACTGACATCCAGGATGAATAGATGAATAAAGGCTGATAAATGTTTCAGTAGACTAATCGAACACCACTCACTAGATGCCTTAAATCCTTCTAATAATCAACAGTTGCAAACCACTGACTAAAAAGCTTTAATAAAAGAGTAGAGATGAAAAAGAAAAAGTCAGACAGAATTAATCCTCATAATCATACCCGGGATTCCTTCAAAGATTTTCGGACACTGTCACATAAAATAATGTTCCTTGCTTTGCGTGGTCTTTTGAGGATTGACTTCCTGCATGAAGCCTCGAGAATTCTTTTAGATTTCTCAGGATGCAATTCTGTGGGATTATGGCTGGAGGAGCGTGATAAATACTACCGGAGTGAGGTCACTCGTTCCCGTAAACAGCCTTTCCATCTTGAGATCATGACTACTCGACAAAACGAGGAGGGCAAAACTATCCCGGATACACAGAAAAATTCAACCCTGGAACAACTGTGCATCAACATCTTACTCGGCCACTACGATCCTGATTTGCCATTTTTTACAAAAAATGGAAGTTTCTGGACAGCCAATACAGAAAAATCACTTGCCTCACAATCAAAAAAGGATAGTGAATCCTGGGCTGGGAAAATTGCTAGAGATGGAGACTACAGATCGCTCGCCTTGATTCCGATTTCTGTAGCCAATGAGAACATCGGGCTTTTACAATTAAAAAGTGTAAGTCCAGGATTTTTTTCAGAAAAAGATGTTGAGTTCTATGAAGGTATCGTCCAGACCCTGGGGATAGCGCTGACACACCGACGGGCCCAAGTCGAAGTGAGAGAAAGAGTCAAGGAATTAACTTGTCTTTACGGCATTGCCAAGCTGGCGGAACAACCAGAATTCTCAATTCAAGAAATTCTCCAGGGAATTGTGGAGCTCCTTCCTCCCGCGTGGTTATACACGGATATTGCTTCTGCCAGGATAATCGTTGATGGAAACTCATATTCCACACCTTTTTTTCGAGAAAAAGGGCAAAAGCAGTCAGCAGATATTGTCGTCGCCGGTGAACACCGTGGAGTTGTCGAGGTTATCTATAGAGAGAAAAAGCCGGAATTAGATGAAGGGCCTTTTTTGAGGGAAGAACGCAGTCTAATCGACACAATCGCCAGAGAAGTGGCGCTCATTATCGAGCGAAAACAGACTGAGCAGGATAAAACGCGGCTCCAGGAACAGCTCCGGCATGCTGACCGCTTGGCCACCATCGGTCAACTGTCTGCTGGAGTGGCTCACGAATTGAACGAGCCTTTAGGAAGCATTCTAGGGTTTGCGCAGCTTGCCCAGAAGCAGCCTAGACTATCCAACCAGGTGAAGGGAGATATTGAAAAAATTATGAAAGCCTCTCTGCATGCCCGGGAAGTCGTTAAAAAACTCATGCTGTTTGCCCGACAAATGCCTCCACAAAAAACACGAGTCAGCCTGAATCAGATTGTTGAAGAGGGATTTTATTTTCTTGAATCCAGGTGCGAAAAAGAAGGGATAAAAGTTGTTCGCCAGCTCTCTGATGGCATCCCTGAGATCACTGCCGATCCTGCTCAGCTAACCCAAGTTTTGGTCAATCTTGTCGTCAACGCCTTACAGGCAATGCCGAAAGGAGGTAAACTCACAGTAAAAACAGAAGTCTCAGATGACCATGTCAAACTCTCCATAAAAGATACAGGAGTCGGCATGAGCGATAAAGCCCTGAAGCAGATATTCCTTCCATTCTATACCACAAAAAATGTGGGGCAAGGGACGGGACTGGGTTTACCCGTGGTCCACGGAATCGTGACCTCCCATGGAGGCACTATCCATGTTGAAAGCAAAGAGGGGTTCGGTGCAACCTTTGAGATCAAGCTTCCTGTTAGAGGGCCCCATGATAAGAAGGGGAGGAGTTAGAATGGCAAATTCGAGTAAAGAAAAGCATATCCTTGTCGTGGATGATTCCCAGGACACGCTGGAAGTCTTACAGAGAAATCTAACATCTAAAGGATACAGTGTCTTGACATCGACGGGAGCGATCGAAGCGATCAAGATTCTCGAATCAACACCCATAGACTTAGTCATCACAGACCTTAAGATGCCCGAGGTGGATGGTTTAAGTCTAATCCGACACATCCAGGAAAATTTCAAAAATACGGAAGTAATGATGATCACTGGATACCCTTCGA
>JASFPJ010000371.1:0-3386 GCA_050116035.1 Candidatus Aminicenantota bacterium
CACTCCGATCTCGTTCAATCTGGCTGTTACGTTTCTTGCCAGCTCCGCATTGTTGAAGTTCTTTTCGAAGAAGGCCTCTATTTTCATACTGAACTCAGTTATGACATCGGATTGAAGTTTAGATGTCAGGGCCTCGACTGTGCGGATAATACCCGGAATGATCAGACTGAACGTAAAGCCGACCAGAGCAAGGATAAGAATCATGACGATGAGAATGGCCCACCCGCGTTTGAATCCCTTGCTTTCCAGAAAGTTAACCACCGGGCTGAGAAGTACGGACAGCAGCCAGGCGATGATGAACATGATCAGGACATCTTTGGCAAACGGGAAGAGAATAGCGATTGAAGCAATAACAAGAACAATAAGGAAAAAGCGCCAGAATATTCTGAGTATTTGAGAGTAAAGTTGGTAGGTGTATTTATCCATGGTGTTTGGCGACCTTTTTCTCCTTGGTGTTCATCAGCATTTCGTCAGTTCGTCGCAGTCTTTCACCGATGGTCTTTGAAAGAGCAAAAAGGACTTTAATCCCCAGTTTGGGTTTTCTTGAGAGGAGGTCGAGGAAATCCGGGCGAAAGAATCCGATTATATCGCAGTCTTCGATGGCAATCGCCGAAGCAGAACGCGGAGATTCATCCAGCAGGGCCAGGTCACCGAAGAAGGAGCCGTCTTTGAGTTTGGCTAAGATTCGATTTTCCTCCTTTTTTTTCTCTTCGATTATTTCAACAGAACCCTTAACGATTATATACATGCCGAGGCCAGGATCACCCATGCGGATGATGGGCTCATTCTTTTTGTAAACACGCCTATGCATGATTTTTTCGACTTCGGCAATTTCTTTGGGTTTAAGGTCGGAAAATATTGGGATGTCCTTGAGAAGAGCAAAGATATCGTCATCTTTCTTTTTTTTCCTGAAAATGCCATTTCCCCAGATCGGATTATCCATGATTCCTCTCTTTTTTTTTATTTACCTTATCATATGTATATTGATTATCCAATTATTTTTTAGCTCCAAAAAGAGTGGAAAAAGGGGACAGGCTACTTTTTTCAGGGATTGTCCCTTTCAGTCATTTTGTTAATAAAAATAGGGACTATCCTCCTTCTTTTAAAAAAGTAACCTGTTGTTTATGCTCAGTAATTGAGTAACACTTTTATTGATGATAATGAGGATAAAGATGTCATTGCGAGCGAAGCGTGGCAATCTCTTTGAAAGAAATTTAGTTATTTTGGGAATGGAGACATCCTTTTTATGAGATTGCCACGCTTCGCTCGCAATGACATCTAAAAATGTTACCAAATTACTGAGCACGTACACCTATCCGCTTTTTTCACTGTGGACAACGCAAAGTCTGTTCTGCTATATTCGTATTGAGTCACAGAATATTATTTTGAGGGAAAAAAGTCATGTCAATCATAAACATCATCGGCAGCGACGGAAGAGTATCCAATTTTCTGATCGATAAGGACGAAATCACCATCGGGCGCGGTGAGGATAACGACCTCGTCCTGTCGGATGGCTCAGTTTCTCGCCACCATGCGAAGATTATCAAGGATCAGAAGAATTATACAATAAGTGATTTGGGGAGTTTTAACGGGACGAGAGTGAACGGAAAGTCAATTCAGAGCGCCCCCTTGAAAGATGAAGATGAGATAAGGATTGGAGTGGTCAAGCTTAATTTTTTGTCTGAAAAGGCGGCGCCGTCCCCTTTGGACTCAGTTGTCTTGACTACAGACAAAGAACAAGAAAAAGGACAGCAGCAGGTGGTGGAAACGAGCGCCAAAGAAGCTCCCCAAGAAGATTCTCAGGAGCTGCTCATAGCCACAGATACAGATAAGAGCCTCCTAGACAGCAGTCTTGTCTTCTCTCAAAAAGAGCCGAAAGCCAAGGCAGAGGTTCCAGAAGAGATCACTTCCCTCGAAAGAATTAATAAAGTGCTTTTCGTTCTTTATGAAATCAGCAGACAACTTCACACCATTCATGATTTCAACGAGCTTCTTACAAAAATTATGGATAATATCTTTGTGGTCATAGATGCGGATTACGGATACGTTATTCTGACAGGAAAAAAAAGAAAGAATGACCTTTCTCCTGTGGTTGTCAGATACAAAGATGAAAAAGTCAAAGGGAAGGGAGAGTTGAGAGCCAGTCGGACTATAATCGAAAGAGTCGTCAAAGACAAGGTGGCTGTCCTGACGTCCAACGCGATGACCGATTCTCGGTTCGGCCAGGCGCAGAGCCTTATGATGCAGCAAATCCGGTCAGCCATGTGTGTCCCCCTCTGGAAGAAAGACAAAGTCATCGGCGTTATCCAGCTGGATAGTGTCAGGACTGACAACCAGTTTACCGAGGATGACCTTGAGCTCCTCAAGGCCATCGGCTGTCAAATGGCCATGGTCATCGAACAGGCCAGTTTGAACGAAAAGATCCGAGAGGAAGAGCGTATGCGAAACCGTCTGGAGCGGTTCCATTCCCCTCAGGTTATTGAGATGATTCTCAAAGAGAGTGAAGAAGAACAGGAAAATATTATGGAGTCCAAAGACATTACAGCGACCATACTTTTTACTGATATTATCGGATTCACAAGCCTTTCAGAAGAGATGTCGCCCCGGGAAATCAACTTGATGCTGAATCAATTCTTTTCCAGGATGACAGATATCATCTTCAAGTATGACGGAATGATCGATAAATATATTGGTGATTGTATAATGGCCGTGTTCGGCGCTCCGATGGAGAAGAAAAAAGACCCGGAGAGGGCCATTCGGGCAGCCCTGGAAATGCGGAAAGAATTGAAGAAGATGATGGAGAGTGAGGGCCTGGAAAAAAAATTTAGTGTCCGGATCGGGATAAACACCGGTAAAGTCGTAGCCGGGAACATAGGCTCACCCACCCGGATGGAGTACACAGTCATCGGAGACCCGGTGAATATCGCATCAAGATTAGAATCTATCGCCAAACCCAATCAAATTCTCATCGGGGATGAGACATACAAGCGTGTTAAAGGAAAATTCAAGATCAAAAAAGTCGGACCCAAAAAAGTTAAGGGGAAGAGTGCAGAAATCATGGTCTATGAAGTTCTTTAAAACAAGATGGGGACGTTCCCCAAGGTGCCACCCGATAGCCCTTTTATCTGATAATGATAAAAATTAGTAGATTCAATGTGTATTTATTTTACCACATGCCAGAGAGTTGTCGTTTATTCTTAAGGTGGTACCTTGGGGAACGTCCCCAATTGTTATCATGAAAAAGAAACTGAAAAAATTTTTCATCATCAGCGGGGTGACGCTTGCCTCTTTAGTGATTCTCCTGATCATTTTTGTTTTATTCATCTACTTCAACAAATCGTTCGTGAAAAATTATCTGGAAAAGTCAGTGTCTAGAAGAAATGGAA
>JASFPJ010000372.1:0-3378 GCA_050116035.1 Candidatus Aminicenantota bacterium
CAATTGAACTCATGTATATGACGATGCCTTCAGGATCTCTCCCCTTCAAACCAAATACTAATAAAGTCAAAAGGATGAGAAGTGCTCCAATGCCCCTCGCAAGCTTATTGACGAACATGTCGATAAAAACTTTGGCTTTGTACTTAATCTCAGGAGGAATGGGAATATACAGCAATTCCCTGACAGATTGGTTGATCGAATGACCAAGACTCTTGTCAACTCCCTTGAGAATTATGGCCCACGAGAACAAAACGCCCGTAAAAAGAAACACTGCTCCTGAACCGGCCAATAATAAAAATGGAGCTATCAGCAGTGCGATTCGAATTCCAAATCTTCTTAAAATTCGACTGGTTAAGAAAGTGTGGAACAGAAATGAAAAAACCATTAAACCCGCAAAAAACAATCCAAAAAAGGCCGTTTGAGCATCCTTTTCATCAATAAAACGATGCTCCACAACTGAATTAAACTGAAAATCAATCAGTGTCGTGACGACAATGGCCGAGACCATTATCCCACTCAGGAAAATCAAGTGGCGGCTCTTTTTTAATAAACGAAAACTCTCGACATACCCGACTTTTTGTTTTTTGCGCTCGTCCTTTTTCTCTGATCCTTCTTCGGCATCCTCTCTCTGGAACTGTTTGACAAAGAAGACAACCACAAGGCCTATTCCCAATATAATGGGACAAATTAGAAGTAAACCTTCGGTCTTGACAACATTGGCTAAGGCTGAAGACAGCAGAGAGCCAAAAATTCCTCCTAGAAGTCCTCCGCTGACTAAAAATCCGACCAACCTTTTCGCTTGCCGAGGATGATAGATATCATTAACGAGTATCCAGAACTGAGTGACAGTGGTCACCATGAATATCTCTGACCACAGCCAATAAAGATAATAGACCCACTGCCACTCCTTCTGTAAAAGGAACCAAAAAATGAGGAGACTCGCCATAAAAAAGACCAAACTGATCGAAATGTAAACATGCCTCTTCATGGCACGCAGCAATCGTGTATTCAAAGAGACAAAAAAGCCCATAAAAACAGCCGTCAGAAGATAAGCAAAAGGAAGCCTTTCAAAAGAGAGCTGATCCAGAAAAAGAGAAAGTTTGACAGGCTTAATGATGCCCGCGGAAGAAGTAATAAAGAAAAAGTAAAGAAAGAGAAAAATAGAGGAAAAAGTTTCTTCAGGTCTGACATCAACGACTTTAGATAAAAACTTGTGAGTCGAGTTTTTAGGCATTTTTTCTAATCGGTTTCGAAAAATTCTTGAGAAAACTCCTGCATCTCTTCACACGTTCTTCAAAATCCAGGTCTTCCATGAGAGGAATGACAATTTCTCGCATCTCCTTCTTCAAGGTATTATCTAAAAGCTCGATGGCATAATCAATCGAATCCTTTGTTCCAGCTTGTATGTTCTGATAAGCTCTCATAATATCTTCACGCAAGTAAATGAAACCAAACAATTTGAAAACGTTCATCAAGGAAGCATTCAGGTCTTCAGGGAGACCTTTAGTCTTCTCCGTTTTTTTCCTTTTAGACTTTGTGCCAAAATGTTTAACAAAAGTCTGGCAGTATTTCTTAATTTCTCGAAGTATTCTTTTTTCCACTATATCTTCTCGAAATTGAACGCCAGGCTTTTCAGAACGGACCCGATCTAAAGCATCGATGAGCTCAGTGTCGATTTCTCCCTTCCCTTCTTCCAATTCCCACATCAAGCAATCACCAGCATCTTGAGTCCCGATACGGGCTAAGACCGATGCTGTTCCTCTTCTTAATTCGATATCCTCATCAAGGTCGCTTAAATAATCAGAGAGGGCGCCGATGACACTATCTCCATATTTTTCCAGTGCAACACTGGCATCTTCCCTGGTTATTGGGTTGAATAACTTCTGTATCAAAGCAGGGACGTACTCTTTCTTCCTGAGTTTTGCGGCGCTTCCCAGAGCATACTTACTCACTTCTGGAGACTCATCCCAGAGGAGCTCCCCAAGCTTCTCGGCAAGAGGAGATTCAGACTCCATTAATCCTATAACTTTGGCCACTTCCATCTTCGCTGTCTCAGACTCCAAACTCTCATTTCTCAACGCATTTTCCACATAGCTCTTCATCACTTCTTGATACACATCCAAAGACATTATCTCTCCAATCTCTTTTTCCAGGACATCCTCACCGATTATCTCGTCTGTTTCAGGAAGAAGCGCTGTCTCCCCGGATTCAAAAAGACCCCCTAACGAGGACGCTTTCACTTCATCAGATTTGTAGGA
Source organism: Candidatus Aminicenantota bacterium (assembly GCA_050116035.1). Classification (GTDB taxonomy): domain Bacteria; phylum Acidobacteriota; class Aminicenantia; order Aminicenantales; family Aminicenantaceae; genus SOIA01. The sequence continues at coordinate 2,259 of JASFPJ010000372.1, forward strand.
AATCAATTTTTTGACTTCTGGGGTGAGCTTATCCTGCTTTATCAAATCGAAGATATGCATGGCATACAGGACAGAACTCCGGTTTCGACTCTCTATCGTGTCAAAGACCAATTTTGTATAGTCCACATCCACTTTCTCCGCCACCAATCTATCTGCTCGGTCCCATTTTATCTCCACTTTCTTTTTAACTGTCTTGGTGTATTCCTTGCTGACTTTGAGATTAAAGAAAATCCAGGCAAAAATAAAGAAGACAGAAAAAACACTCACATATTTTACGATTTTTTCCCGTTTATCTTTCTCCTCCGATTCATTAATCATTTGCAAATCATCAGATCCTATCAAACCACCAGGCTTCTCTAAAACTTCGAATTTTTCTGGCACGTTAGTCTTTTGCACCGCATCAGGCTTGTTCGACACATTCGCATTGTTTAATGAATCAGGCATATCTCCTCCCCTGAAAGCAGGGAGCAAGAAAACCATTAGCATCAGCGCTCCAAGGCCCTTAGCAAATCTGTTGAGAAACATGTCAATGAATACTTTGGCTTTATACTTCAAATCCGGAGAGATAGGGATATAAAGAAGCTCCCGCACAAACTGATTCAGGGAAAAAGAAAGACTCTTATCAAATGTCTTAATGGCGTAAGCAGCAAGCAGAACCGGCCAAATGAAAATTCCAACGGAACAAAGGAGCAGAATCAGAGGGAAGAGCAATAGAGTTGAACGAATGCCAAAACGCTTTATGACATTGCCTGTCATAAAAAGTGAAACAAAAAAAGGAAGCACCAGCAGCGCCGCATGAAAATATCCAAATAAAGCCGTCATGCGGTCCATCCTTTCCTCATGGAGATCAATCACAGTTTTGGATTGGTAATCGATAAACGTGGCCACGATGAAAGTCAGGATGACGACCACGGCCAGGAGTGCTAAATATCTATTTTTTCTAATCGTGTTAAAACTGTCAATAAAACCTACTTTTTTTGGTTCGATTCCTCCTTCTTTATTTTTGTCAATAACCTTATAAGTGGAAGGATTCCTTTTTCTCTGCCAGATGAAAATAAGATTCCCGATAAAAATGGAGAATAAAATCAATCCCGAAGCGATATAAAGAAGACTATCTGGG
>JASFPJ010000373.1:0-3340 GCA_050116035.1 Candidatus Aminicenantota bacterium
AGTAGGCTATTTACTTGGATAGCAGAATGGATTATTCTTTTTTTACAGGAAAAGAATTCCAGGGACAGCTTTGGCTGGAAAAGAACAACTCGCGTTTCAATTAAAATAACTACCATGACTACTAACTCTGTTAAAGACGCTTCCAAACTGGCAGAAAAACACTACCTCACGTTTCTGGACAACGCACCGGATATCGTTTTCACCGTCGACCTGAACGGCAAATTTCTCTACATCAACAAGGCAGCTAAAAGAATCATCGGGATCCCTGTATCCAAACTTCTGAAAAGCAGCCTTCAGGCGATCGCTGCCCCCGTATACAAAGATACTATCAAAAAACTCTTCCAGAATGGCTTCAAAGGAAAATCCATACCCCTGTTAGAAATCGAAGTCCTCGGCTCAAACGGAAAACAGATCCCCCTGGAAATCCATATAGAAAGAGTCAAGGACAAAAACGGAAAGCTCATCGAGTTTCAAGGAATCGCCAGAGATATCTCCAAACGCAAGAAAGCGATGGACGAGATAAACCATCTCTATAAAGAAGTCGAAAAAGCAAAAACGGGTCTTAAGTCCACTCTGGACAACGCGACGAACATCGCCATTCAGGCATACAACATAAACGGAGAGGTCGTTTACTGGAACCGCTACTCGGAAAAACTATTCGGATATCCCGAGAAAAATGTCAAAGGCAAGACCCTCAAGGGAATGATTTTTTCCGAGAAAGACGAACGTGATTACAGGAAACTCCTGACGAACTCCATCAAGAACCGCAAGTCTTCCCCCAAGAAGGAATGGGCAATCACCACAAAAAAAGGAGAGAGAAAGCAGGTTCTCTGCCACATCTTTCCAGCCGTCTTTCCCGGTCAGGAATCCGTGGCTGTGGCCATGCACATGGACATAACAGAGAACCTTAAAGCCAGAGAAAAGATCGATGACATGCTCCACCAGATGGAGAGCTTCTCGTCCATATCCGCAGACATCCTCTCCATCGAAGATGAGGAGGAGCTGTTCGAGCGCATCTCTCAGGCGGTCGTGGACATCTCTGACTACGAGCGGGTGCTCATCTCTTACTTCACCGACAAGCCGCCTTACAGAGAAATCATCGGATACAGAGGAATCACCGAGGCAGAATTCAACAGAGTGCAGAAAGTCTCGATGCCCAAAGAAAAATACATGAAATACTTCGAAAGAGGAATAGAGGTCGGGAGTCAATCCTGCTACATCCCTCATAAAATGAAAAGTATCCTCGACAAGAAAGCCATTATCCCCGGAGATAAATCCTATCCGGCAAAAGAAGGCCGCTGGCACAAGGAAGACAACCTCCTCGTGGCTATGAGGGATACCAAAGGGGAGCTCATCGGGATCATCTCCGTCGATGACTCCAAAAGCGGCAGGATTCCCACGGAGGAGACTGTCCGGCCCCTGGAGATCTTCGCGAACCTGATTTCCGAAATCATCCAGAAGCACAAGCTCGCCAAAAAAATCTCAGAGTCCGAAGAGAAGTACCGCGAGCTCGTGACGAATATCAAGATTGGAATCTTTCGGGCGACACCCGAAGGAAAGATCCTCGAAGCCAACCCGTCTGTGGTGGAAATGTTCGGGTACACGAACGCGGCAAAATTCCTCAACTTGAACAAGACCGACCTCTACAATAATCCGGAAGACTACAATCATTTCATTGACGAACTTGAGGAAAAAGGTATCGTCAAGAACGAAGACTACACGCTGAAACGAGAGGACGGAGAGCTTTTTTGGGCATCCATCACATCAGCCGCGATCAAAGACAAATCCGGAAAAATCATATACTACGATACGGTTATCGAAGATATCACGGAAAGAAAGAAGCTGGAAGAAGAAGTCCAGCGCCTCTCCGTCACGGACGAGCTCACCGGACTCTACAACAGAAGATACTTCAACCAGAATCTGCCCGATGAGATCAAAACCGCAGAGAGGTGGAGAAGCGCCCTCTCTCTCATCATGATCGATATCGACGATTTCAAAGAGTACAACGACATGTACCTTCACCTTGAAGGGGACGAAGTCTTAAAGGAAACCGCGAAGGTCATATCCGATGTCATCCGCAAGGATATGGACTGGGCCGCGCGGTTCGGAGGAGACGAATTCGTCATCATCCTGCCCGGAATCAACTCCACCGAAGCATCGATTGTGGCTGAGAGACTCAGAAAATTCATTCATTCCATAAAATTCAAGCCCAAATCCGCCATCGTTCACAAGACGATAAGCCTGGGAGTCGCCCACTGTATTTATTCTGAAAGCCGGGGGGCCAGAAGCTCCACCAGGAATTATCCGACAAACTATGAAAAGGTTGCCACCGATCTGACCATTCTTGCCGACAAGGCCCTGTTCAGCGCGAAAAATACAGGACGGAACAAGGTCGTCATCTCGAAAAAAGCCTTAGAGGTCAGCCGGATCTCCCGTTAACTCTCCCCTTTAGACGAACAGAAAACTATCCTAAACCAAAAAGTTAAAATGGCGTCTGTCTCTTTTACCGGGCGGTGCCGGAGCAGGCTTTGACACAGACTCCGCAGATGTGCTGACCGACAATCCCCTTTTTCCGGAATTCTTTGAGCTTCTCAAAGCAGGCCCAATGGTCAAAATCTTCTCTTTTTTCTTTAATGGCCTGCGCCGGGCACGGCTCCAGGCATTTCATGCATTCCCCGCATCCGTCCCTCAACGGACTGCCCGCTTCAAGGGGCATATCGGTCAATATCGTAACCAGCCTGAACCGCGCGCCATATTCGGGATGGATGAGAAGGTTGCTTCTTCCCATCCACCCAAGCCCGGCCAGATGTCCCACTTTCTTGTGCGAGAGATGCGCCTTCTGGTTTTCCCAGTCGAGCATCTGGGAGGCCGGTATGGGAAGAGCATTGTACCCGAGCTCCTGGATGCGGGAGGAAAGAAGGAAAGCGGCCCTGTCCAGGAAGAAATTGAGCTGGCGGTAGTGGTGAAAGTAGAGAGGAGTCGGCCTGTCCTTTATCTCTTCGAGAACACCATTGATGAGCCTCATGCCCATCGATATTCCCCTGTCGAATCTTTTTTTGACCTCGTCATCCAGGAGGAATTCCTCCCGGATCCCGGTGATATCCGCCACACCGAAAAGAGAAATCCCCAAGTCCAGGGCGAACGTCTGTAACTTCCCGACGTTTTTCTTCTCTTCAGTCATGAGAACCAATTGTACAGACGGCTTCAAGCCCTGTCAATCGGAGGCGGAATGCAGCCTGATAATGACACGACAGAAAGGCTTCTTCATAAACTAGCCAAACACGGCACCACAAATTTATCGGTTGTTGATCTTGCCCCAAACAGAGAAGAATTTCTTTTT
>JASFPJ010000374.1:0-3340 GCA_050116035.1 Candidatus Aminicenantota bacterium
TGTGCAGCGCCATTGAATAGGATTCAGGATATCAATCCCGGCCTCGATCATGTCCGGAATGATCCGGCGGATGCTCCCATCGTTGTGATGAAAAACGAATGCTCCGGCCTGGTGGACGAGTTCGATAACTTTCTTCATCCTCGGGATGAGGAATTCGTGTATGTGGGCCGGTGAATAAAGAAGGTCATCCTGAGCCCCCATATCCTCAGCAACATAAGAAAGCATCACTCTGTCTGGAATCTGTTCGAGTATCCGTCGAGTGTTCTCATAGCCCAGATGAAGAAGTTTATCCAGACAGAAATGGACGATTTCCGGTTTCAATCCCATATCTATATACGCCTGTTCCTCTCCGCGCAGCTTCTTGTAAATCAGGAAAGGTTCATAATTTCCGCCCAGTATGGGATATTTTTCGTTTCCCTTGAGCTGTTTTTTTATCTCGCTGTAGTCCCACCAGTCCGGATCAGGCCAGCTGTAGGAGTGCTTGATCTCTTCGACAGATTCGAATCGAGCCAGGGGATGGAATACGCATTCCTCGTACTCTCCTGTTCCATAGGGAACATTTTGATACGTGCACCCGAATTCATCGTGCTGCGCAGGGATAGATGGGCCCTTGTATGCCGGTTTGACCTCCACCACAAAATCCATGTGGAGTTTCTCCAGCATCTCCCTCTCGCTGTGACAGCCGAGATAATCCATGATTTTTTCAGTGGCTTCGGAGGTGGCCCAGTAGTCCATGGGAACACGGTCGGGTTTCTGGCGGTGGAGGACTGCCAGCCATCTTTCCCGAGGCGTCATCGTTTCTTTGCGCATCGCCGTTTCACCCAGTGGGATTAGATCTCGTCCTCCAGTATTTGTATTTATCCTATCATACCTTTTTTCTCATATGTTTTTTAGTCTGTCTTCGTGTTGACAGGAGTAAAGTTGTATGATAAGTGCAGAAGAACGGCCTTTTTTCAATCCGATGGAAGACTCAACCTCAGAGCGGTTGTGTTGAGGAGGGAAGAGAATGAATGCGGAAAAAATTAAAGAGGCTTACACTTTTGCCAGGCAGCAGTATGCCGATTTAGGTGTCGATACCGAAAAAGCCGTTCAAACAGTGGGAAAGGTCTCTCTTTCCCTCCCTTGCTGGCAGGGAGATGATGTGCGTGGATTTGAGATGTCAGATACGCCGTCCGGAGGTGGCGGGATTCAGGCTACGGGCAGTTATCCAGGGAAAGCGAGAACACACGAAGAGCTCCGGATGGATTTGGATAAAGCCTTTTCTCTCATTCCTGGACAGAAACGGCTGAACCTGCACGCCATGTACGGTGATTTCGAAGAAAAGCCTGTTGACCGGAACGAAATAGAGCCGGAACACTATTTCAGCTGGATAGACTGGGCCAAAAAGAGGAACATCAAGCTTGACTTTAACGCAACCTGTTTTTCCCATCCCAGGGCAGAGTCCGGATTCACTCTGAGCAGCAAGGACAAAAAGACTCGTGAATTCTGGATCGAGCACGTGAAGCGTTGCCGAAAAATAAGCGCCCAGTTGGGCCAGTCCTTAGAGAGTCCATGCATCCACAACCTCTGGATTCCAGACGGAACAAAAGATAGCCCTGTGGACCGCTGGACACATCGGGAACTGCTGAAACAGGCCCTGGATGAGATCTATGCGAAGAAATACAGCTCCAGAGAAATGAAGGATGCGGTGGAGAGTAAATTATTTGGGATAGGCAGCGAGTCTTTTGTCGTGGGGTCCCATGAGTTTTACATGGGTTATGCGCTATCGAAGGGAATCATGCTCTGTCTTGACTTGGGACATTTTCATCCCACAGAATCGATCGGAGACAAAATATCGGCCATCCTGCAGTTTTTTGAAGAACTCCTCCTCCACTTCAGCCGGGGCGTGCGGTGGGACAGTGACCATGTGGTCAACCTGAATGATGAAGTAAAAAGTATTTCTGAAGAGATAGTCCGGAGCAATGTTCTGGAACGTGTCCACTTTGCTCTTGATTTTTTTGATGCGAGTATGAATCGTATCGGCGCATGGATTATCGGGGCCAGAGCCACTCTGAAAAGCGTGTTGATCGCTCTTCTCGAGCCTCGAAGAAAGCTTCAGGAATTCGAAGACTCGGGGAATCACTTTGCCCGTCTGGCCCTCTTGGAAGAGCTCAAAACGATGCCTTTTGGGGCTGTCTGGGATTATTTTTGTTTGAAGATGGATGTCCCTTCCGGAGAGTCATGGATTGAGGAGATAGACCGTTATGATGCAGAAGTGACACGCAAGCGAAGTTAAGAAAACAGCCTGCCTTTTTTTTCTGTTTTACAGAATTTTAGAAACTATTCTATCTTTGCAGGTTAAAAACAAATGATCCCTTGTGGACAGCGAATCCGCTCTCATTCATCACAGACATGCGTCCGGGTCTTGGTCCGCTTATTACAGAACAGCCATACTCGCCCTTTTTGTTGATGGCGATGAAATGTTCACCGGGGAAGAATTTCGGACTGATTTTTTTGTATTTATCGACAATCATTCTCAAGGCGTCTTCACAGGCTTGCTGCGGAGATCTTCCTTCCTTCATCCGCAGGATTATGTAGTATGAAGCGCACGATTTGATGACGTCTTCTCCTCTTCCTGTGGCGCCGGCTGCACCGACTTCATTGTCGACATAAAGTCCGGCTCCGATTATCGGAGAATCACCGACTCGCCCGGGAATTTTATAACTCAGGCCGCTTGTCGTCGTCACTCCGGCGATGTCGTTATTTTTATCAATGGCAAGGACATTGACCGTACCTGTGATATGTTCGATACCAGTAGAATGAGGGGAGTCCATATCTTTTCTGTATTCATCTTTCAGATGCTCAGGACCTCCCCAATCGTCTCTGTCGCTCATTTGTTCCTTCCATCTGAGCCAGATCTTCCGGGCTTTTTCAGTGAGAAGGTTTTCCTCTTTGAATCCCCACATCTTGGCAAATTCGAGAGCATCTCTTCCTACGAGCATCACATGGTCAGTGTGTTCCATGATGATACGGGCCACAGAACAGGGAGTTTTAATGTTTTCAAGGCAACCGACAGATCCCGCTGAATAGGTCTTCCCATCCATGATCGAAGCATCTAGCTGAACCACACCATTCTCATTGGGGAGTCCTCCATAACCCACTCCAAGCCCTTCTCCGTCTAGCTCAATAATATTGGCCGCTTTCTCTGCAGCATCCAAGGCGGAGCCTCCTTCGCTCAGGATTTTCCAGCCGGTTTCCAGAGCTTTTTTACCTGTTTCCCGTGTATGGCTGGAGGTAATCATGGGCAATGGAGTGGATTTCGGGGATTTCTGAATGGAGAGATTTTTAAGCATAAAAGCGC
>JASFPJ010000375.1:0-3326 GCA_050116035.1 Candidatus Aminicenantota bacterium
CCTCCCTAATCACGATGTAAGTATGATATGGATTGCTGAACCAATTGGGACTTCGGCTGTCCGGGATTGTGACCAACGAGGCAAAAAAGTCCGTGTGAAAATGCGTGTTATTAGGAACGTTCTCCGCTAATCCGGTTACCCGGAAATCCACCCGGTTGTTCATCGTCAGTGTCTTGCCGATGGGGTCCTCTTCACTGAAGTATTTCAACGCAGCGGCTTTGGTGATCACCACAGAATTCGGTTGGCTCAGAACTTTTTTTGGGTCTCCCTTGATCAAAGGAATGGAAAAAACATCGAAAAAATTGGAATCCGTGTAGAGCATGAGACTCTCATTAAAATGCTTGTCCTGATATCTCACCAGAACATTCCTGCTTCTCAGGAACCTTGTGGCTTCCTGGACTTCAGAAAAGTCATCAACCAGGGCATTGGCCAGCGGTGCCGGTGAGGTGGAAAAATTGATTTCTCGGTTGGACATCCTGCCCTTGAGAACAACTCTGTATATCTGGTCAGCCTTTTCGTGATACCGGTCATAGCTGAGCTCGTCCTGAACCCATAAAAGGATGAGGATGCAGCACGCCATACCGACTGCCAATCCAAAAATGTTTATCAGGGAATATCCCTTCTGCCTTTTCATGTTTCGCAGGGCAACCTTCACAGCATTCTTAAACATGAATTCCTCCTTGAAAATGTACTCCAGAGCTTCGCTCTTTCTTTGAAAGACTATTCGTCCCTCTCGTTTGGTTTGAAATCCATATCTTTTTTATTGTCACTTTAAGGAATATCTCTATTCATTTTTCAATCATTCATACCGCAATGATTTAGCCGGATTGGCCAGGGCCGCCTTGGAAGCCTGGAAGCCCGCCGTACACAAGGCGACGATTAAAACGAGAACAGCCGCCAGTAAAAACATCCACCACTCGATGCTGATGCGATAAGCGAAATTCCGCAGCCAGCGGTTCATCAAGAAATAAGCAACTGGCCAGGCAATGATGTTCGCCACTAGAACCCACTTGGCAAATTCCTTGGAGAGCAAGATGAGAATATTCGGCACTGATGCGCCCAGAACCTTCCGGATACCGATCTCCTTGGTCCGCTGCTCAGCCGTGAAGGCCGCCAGCCCGAACAGGCCGAGACAGGCAATGAAAATTCCCAAGAACGTAAAAGTGAGGAAAACGTGTCTCAGCCTTTCTTCGTTCTTGTACAATCTGTCGTAATTGTCATCCAGGAAAAAATACTCAAAGGGCCATCCGGGAGAAAATTTTTTCCATTGACTCTTCAGAAAAGAAAGGGTCTCCCTTATATTCGATGGATTGATCTTGACAGAAATGAGGTAGACATACCGGTTGCTGGGAAGAAGAGAAAAAATGATAGGCTCTATTTTTTGATGCTTTGACCGGAAATGAAAATTCTTCACCACGCCGATCACAAGGCCCCTCGGTCCTTCCAAATCTATAAGCTTCTTTCCTACGGCTGACTCCCAGCCAAATTCCTTGACTGCGGCTTCATTAACGATAAAAGCTTCCTTTCTGTCAGTCGCGAAATCCCTGGAAAAATCTCTTCCCTCTTTGATCTCCATCCCATAGGTCTGGATGAAATCGTAGTCCAGCAAAACATTCCGCAGGACCAATCTTTCCCCCTCCTCTGCTCCTTCAGGTATGAACACACTTCGGGTTGGAACAAAGCTGGGGGCGCTGGTCGAACCGCTCACACTTTGGATGCTTGGATTTTGGAGCAGTTCTCTCTTAAACGCTTCAAAATTTTGTCCTATTCCAGACCGCATCACCGGCATCACGACAACATGTTCTTTGTCAAAGCCGAGTTTTTTGTCCCGGATGAAATCCAACTGGTTGGTAATGATGATCGTGCCCGCGATCAACACGATTGAAATGGAGAACTGAACAACCACAAGGACTTTTCGAAACAGCGAACTCCCGGCTCCTATCCTTAACCTGCCTTTGAGGACGGCGGCAGGTCTAAACGCAGAAAGAAAAAATGCCGGATAGGTTCCGGATAGGATTCCAACGAACAGAAGAATTCCGATTAATCCGAGAAAAACGACACTGTTCCCGAAATAATCAATCCTTAACTCCTTTCCGGTCAGAGCGTTGAAAGCCGGGAGAAAAAGTTCAATCAAAACCACTGTCGCGGGTAGAGCCACGAGGGATAGAGCGAGTGATTCTCCAAGGAATTGTTTTATTAAGCGGCTTCTTTCGGCTCCTAGAACTTTTCTTAAACCCACTTCTTTGGCCCTGTTCGCTGAACGAGCCGTAGAGAGGTTCATGAAATTAATACAGGCAATCAGTAATATGAAGAACGCAACGGCTGAAAAGATGTAAACATAACGAATATCACTATTCGCTTCGATCTCAAATCCCAGGTGAGAATGAAGATGGATGCGGGTTAAAGGTTGGAGATAAAATGTATAGGCCTCCACAGCCTTTTCCCCTCGGTGCCTGCGGATAAAATCTGGGAATTTTCTTTCCAAATCCAGATAAGAATAATCCTTGGGGAGGAGCACGTAGGTATAACAGTTCCAGGCCCACAATTTTCCGTATCTCGGGTCTTGTGCTTCCAGGGTGGCGATCGAGGCCAGAAAATCGAATTTGATATGGGAATTTCTCGGTATTTCTTTTAGGATTCCTGTGATCTGATAGTCATATTCGTTATCAATAGTCAGCGTCTGGCCCACGGGATCTTCTCCGCTGAAATACTTTTCAGCCATTCTCTGGGTCAGGACGAGGGTATACGGATCTTTAAGGGCAATTTCAGGGTCACCCTTCATCAGAGGAAAGGTGAACATTTTGAATACACTGGCATCAGCATAAAAAAGGCGATCCTCGTAAAATTCTTTGTCTTCACTGCTGACTAAAACATTCTCTCGGGGATCAAACCGGACATAATCCAACACTTCAGAATAGTCATTCTGAAGAATGGGTGGAACCCCAGAGAACACGAACGGGTAATCGGCGATGACGCCTCTCCGGTTTTCTTTCGAGGCTATCCTGTATATTCGGTCGGCTTTCTCGTGGAATCGATCATAACTGAGCTCATCCTGGACAAAGATGACGATCAAGAGGCAGCAAGCCATACCGATAGCCAGCCCTGAGATGTTGATCAATGAAAAGGCTTTATGCTTTACCAAGTTTCTGAAAGCGATTTTTAAATAATTTTTCAGCACCGGTTTCTCCTCCAAGCATCAGGAACCATGTATCATTCAGCTCCTTTATTCACGTTTTCAAAATTAAGCCAATCTATTATCCGGTTCAAGCCTGCTCAAGTTAAGTCTATTCATACTTCAACGCCTCCACCGGATTGGCGATGGCGGC
>JASFPJ010000376.1:0-3306 GCA_050116035.1 Candidatus Aminicenantota bacterium
GGTTGAGGATATTCCCTTTTCTGTCATACAGCACGTCCTCCATGAGTGTCTCCCCTGTGCTCATGACAATGGCTCCTTCAACCTGGCCGTGGACTGCCTGGGGATTAATGGGAGTGCCGCAATCATGGTAATCGGTGAATTTTTCAATCTTCACTCTGCCCGTTTCTAAATCCACGCGGCATTCGCAGACAGAACTGGAGTAAGAAAAAGCTGGACTGGTTCCTACGGCCGCTCCCTTGTAATCTCCTCCAAGTCCTTCCGGAGGTTTGTACCAACCCGTGCCCACCAGTGGCCCATGGTCATTGAAGTATTTCCGCGCGGCTTCCTCCCATTCGATGACCCTGGATTTATCATTTTTATGGACTATCCGATTGTCCTCTGCTTTTAACTCCTGAGGATCACATCCCCATATCCTGGAAACGACAGTGAACAATTTTTGAAGAACATTTTGACTGGCCATGACCACAGCGTTTCCTCCCATCAGGGTTGTTCTCGATGAGTAGGCCCCCAGATCTAGGGGGCTGATGTCAGAATCTTCCGTGCGGATCCTCACTCTGTGGAGACTGACTCCCAAAGTCTCCGCACATATCTGAGAAAGCACTGTGGATGAGCCCTGGCCGATTTCTGCGGCTTGGATGAGAAGGACAACAGCTGTCCCGTCTTCACTGATCTTGACGATGGCGTTTGCATGGGGAAACACGGCTTTTTTCCTGAATGTTTCTGGCTTTTTCTCGGAGTGACGCTGGACTTGCCCCCTGTAGATGGCATATCCTGCTCCGGAGACAAACCCCCCGCAGCCTATTCCGATTCCCTTTCCGGGAGGGAGTTTTTTGTATTTTTGATCCCAGCCGGATTTTTTCCTCACCTCTTTAAGAGTTGCCTTGAACTCGCAGCTGCGAACGTCTAGATCATTGCAGGTCCGGGTATTTGGGTCCATGGCATTCCGGAGCCGTATTTCCACAGGGTCGATCCCGATGTCATCGGCAATCATGCTCAGCAAACTCTCAAATGCAAATCGCGGTTGGGGCGTGCCATGGCCGCGCATGGCTCCACAGGCCGGCTTATTCGTCATTACCCGGTAACCTTCGTATCTGTAATTGGGAATGTGGTAAAGGGTGGGAATCATGCTTCCGGCATAATAGGCTGTCACCACTCCAAACGAAGAATACGCTCCTCCATCAAGGTGGATGCGGGATTTGACAGCTGTAATTTTCCCATCTTTTTTCACACCGATCTTGAACTCCATGTACTGTTTGTGCCTTCCCCGCCCAAACATAAACATCTCTTCTCGACTGTAGACCATCTTGACCGGCCTTCCTGTCTTTTGTGAAGCAATGGCCGTGATCAAATCCAGGGGAGTCGTCCCGGCTTTTGCTCCAAATCCACCGCCCACAGGCGGCCGAATAACACGGATCTTTCCGAGAGGAATATCCAGGATCCGGGCGACCATGTAGTGCACATAATGTGGAGCCTGAGTGGAGGAATAGAGCACAAGAGTGGATGCATCATTCTCCCAGTAAGCGATAGATGCATGGGGCTCAAGAGGGCTCTGGTAGACATGGTTTCCCACAAACTTCTCCTCTCTCACGTAATCCGCCTCAGCAAATCCCTTGTCAATATTTCCAAAATGGTGGTCCACCACAGTGTTGATGTTATTCTTGAATCTTTCATGAAGCTGAGGGGCTCCATCCTGTGTCGCCTCCATTGGATTGAACACGGCTGGAAGCTCTTCGTAATCGACCTTGATCAGTTTCAGCGCTTTCTCCGCTGTTTTCTCATCCACGGCGATCACAGCCGCCACTTCATCGCCAACATACCGCACCCGCTCTTTGGCAAGGACATCTTCGTCATAACGGGCCGGAGACACTCCGTAGGTAATATCGGGAACATCTTTTCCGGTGAGAATCAGTTTGACTCCCTCAAGCTTTTCTGCCTGACTCGTATCAATCTTTTTAATCAGGCCGTGAGGAATCGGAGAATGCAGGATTTTTCCGTAGAGCATGTTCTCAAAATGCAAGTCAGCCGTGTACTTGGCCTGTCCACAGACTTTCGCCGCAGCATCCACACGGGGCAGGCTTTTTCCAACGGTCTCGAATTTATCCAGGTCATAAGAGGGAGAAAGAGGCTCTTTTGTCTTCTTGTACTTCTTCCAACTCTTGACCGCTTCCAGAATCCGGGTGTACCCCGTGCAGCGGCAGAGGTTTCCAGATAGGGCGTCTTTGATTTCTTCACTTTGAGGATTCGGATGACGATTGATAAGAGCCACAGCGCTCATGACCATCCCGGGCGTGCAGAAACCGCACTGGATGGCTCCATGGTTGATAAAGGCCCTTTGCAGGGGATGGAGCCCGCCATCCTTGGATATCCCCTCTATTGTGGTGATATCCGTTCCCTCACAGGATGCAGCCAAAACCAGGCAGCTGTTTTTCGGCTCTCCATCAATAAGGACTGTGCACGCCCCGCACACTCCGAGGTTGCACCCTTTTTTAGTCCCGGTCAGCCGCAGCTTATCCCTGAGGACATCCAGGAGGGTCTCTCCCTCTTCCACCGCAACAGAATGCTCTTCACCATTGACTCTGAGGACCACGATGCGTTCTGTTCCTTCATACTGTCCCATGGGCTCTACTTCTTTTCCTTTGACTTTCCCCGGGCTCGCCTGAAGGCCTCGGACAAGCTCCGGCGCGTCAAGACCTGGACCAGTTCTTTCCTGTACCAAGCCGATCCCCGGATATCGGAGATGGGTTTTCCCTCCTCTTTAGCTATCGCGGCGGCTTCCGCAAAAACATCCGGAGAAGGATTTTTGGCTTTGAGAAAGTCAGAGGTTTTTAGAGCCAGAACAGGAGTGGGCGCGACAGCACCGAGCACGACGGCGGCCTTTTCAATCTTTCCGTTTTTAAGAGTCAACCTGGAGGCCACAGAAGCCACCGCCAAGGCATTGGCCTCCCTGAGTGTGAATCTCATGTAAGAAATCCCTGTATTGGGCGGAGGCAAAGGAAGAAATATTGACGTGAGCAATTCTCCTGCACGACAGACTGTTTTTCTCGGACCCGTGAAGAATTCAGAGAGAAGTGCAGTGCGTGACGATCTTGAGCAGCGGAGTTCGACTGATGCATCTGCCGCGATCAATGTCGGAGGCAGGTCTGCGGAAGGCACAGCACTCGTAATATTTCCGCCAATAGTGGCCAGGCTGCGAATCTGAGGAGAGGCCATGGAACCCGCGGCCTCTGCGAGGGCCGGGAAATGCGCCTTGATGAGTGAATTGGATAGAAGATCGCGTGGAGAAACAGAAGCGCCGATGCAAACTTC
>JASFPJ010000377.1:0-3300 GCA_050116035.1 Candidatus Aminicenantota bacterium
TGTGTTTGTGCACAGTCTCTTCATACCCTTGACTGGCAATTTTTTTCCTCATCTCAGGATGTTTTAAATAATATGTGATTTTTTCCCTCAAGTCTTCCGTATTTTTAAAAATGACAAGATGCTTCCCGTCCTGGAAGAGAGATTGCACATCCTTCTGGTCATCGACCAGGAGGAAACTCCGGCAGGCCAGGGCCTCGTACACTCTGGGCGCGGCCTGGTAGCAGAGCGTCTCTCCATCCTGGAAATGAATGACGATGTTAATCGGACTGCTGCACAAAATCTTCATCCATTCTTTGGGTGTTAACTGGGTATCCTTGGCTCGCTTTTTGAGCGGCGAGTCTTTTGTCAGTTTTTTCCATCCGGGCCCCCAGACTTTAAGGTTAAAATCAGTAAGTTTCTCCAGGGCCTGAGCGCGGTTGGGATAATAGGAGCCGATGAAACTCACATCACTTCCCCATTTTTTCTCTTCTTCAGGATTGACATCAGCCGGCTTATGGATATCCGGGTCACAGGCAAAAGGGAGCCAGTATGTTTTTTTGATTCTCGCCCGGGCCAGTAATTCCTGGGCTTCTGTGCCCCCACAGAAAATAAAATCGTAGTCAGGCGCGGCGTCCCGTATGGGCTGAAAATTGCGGGGAGCGTCTATAGTCCAGAGAACGGTTTTGATACCCTGACTTTTGATTTTTTGAACGGTTTCCGGAAGGATTCGGTTCCCGCCAGCCACGAGACAGAGGTCGGGATTTGTGGAAGACGCCAAAGAGATGAGCCGGCGGTTGAGCCTTTTCAAGTCAAAGTCCTGGAGGAGACGCACACTCTTTCTCAGCCTTCCTGGGAAGAGAAACGCCCGGTCGTCGAAAGGAATCAACTCGTGTCCGAGCCTCATGATTGTTCTCTCTGTGTACTCAGTGATTGTCCAGAAAGAGGGATTGTGATAGCTGGAAAAGAGAACTCTCATTTTTTTCGTCTGAGAACGGATTTGATCATCTCCATGAATCCGGAGAATATTTCTCTATCATATTTATCTATATACTTGCTTTTGAAAACAAAAAGAAGATAGATACCTAGAAAGACCAGGCCATTGACGAAGAGAAGGATGAATGCATCGAATCTATTCGCAGGGGGACCGGGATAAAGCTGGGATATGAAATGGCTTGTGAATAGGGAAGCTCCGAGTGAAACCAGACAGAAAAGGAAGGGACTGGCAAAGACCTTCTTAATGATAGAGAAGAGAGATTTTCCGATGCGCCGGTTAAAGGAGTAGAAAAAGGCGGACGAGCCGATGATGCCAGATGATGTGGTTCCTAAAAGAGCGCCCGTGAAGCCCATTTTGATGATAAGAATGATGCTGAGCGCAATATTCAGGACAACAATGAGTACAGAAGACCGCATCTCATACTGGGGTATCCCCATACCTCGTGCGATGAGCCTCCCCATGCTCACAAGGAGCATGAAGACATAGCCGACACTCAACACTTGAAGAGCCAGGACAGATTCCTTGAAGCCTGGGAAACCTCGATTTCCCATCCAGAGGATTATGATGAGCGAAGCGTTGGCGATGATGAAAGAAGCCAGAGGAAAAGTAAGAAGACTCAGGTATTTGGAGCCCCGAGTATACAGTTTTTGTAGATTCTCTTTGTCTTCTAAAGCATGGAGCTCGGATGAAGCCGGTAGTATGGCTGGGAGGAGCTGCTCAGGAAAAGAGCGGGCGATTCTGGCGATTTTAGCGCCAAGCTCGTAAGCGCCGACAAGCGCAGTGTTTAAGAAGTAACCCAATAATATTTTGTCCACATGCGAATTGATTAGCTCGGATATGCTCGCAATGCGAATGTTGACTCCATACAGGAAAGTTTTTTTAAAGATGTCTCTATTAAAGGAAAACGGCCTGAACCGCATTTGTGGGAAGGTTTTATAGGCCAATACTGTCTGGAGGACGACTGTGAAAACGGCCACGATCAATCCGCTCATCACAAGGCCTATGAGGCCTAAGCCCAGGCTTAAAAACAGGATCACGCCTGCGGCATTGACCAAGGAGGCCAGGATGGCAATGATGTTCGTACTATCCATTCGCTGGAGTCCGAGGAGGACAGAACGGAACACCGCGAAAGAACCTCTGATAAAGGAGATTAGCAGGATTCCGATGAATACCAGAGAAACCATGTTGAAAATATCAGGTGGAATGCTAAAGAGTCTTAAGAGAGGCTTTCTGAAAAGAAAAATAAGCGCTGCCATGATTATCCAAAAGACTGTGTAATACGCCCAGCCCAGATTGATCACATGGTTGCATTTTTCAAAATCCTTCTTGGTGTGATACTCAGCGATGTATTTGACGAATGCGCCTCCAATGCCTGTGAAATCCAGAAAACTGAGATAGAGGACGATCACTTCTAAAAGAACCCAGATTCCAAACTGCTCCATTCCAATCCTGTGAATGATGAAGGGGATGAGGAGCAGACTGACGAGAAGCTGCCAGACATACCCAATATTGTTGAAGACCGTGTTCTTGATAACTGTGCGAGATTTTCCTAATGTCATTTTTAAATCAAGAGGAAGATTTTTGTTTGAGAGAAAATGTGTCCTTTAGTTCTGAACGCTCCACAGCTTTTGTAAAAAGAATCTTATTCATTTAATATCCTGTCCAGTCTTCCTTCCCTGTTCAGTTTTTTCTGATAGTTCTGCTATTGATTCCATTTGTGCAATACCTTCTTCCTTTTCCTTTTTTTCTTCTTCTCCTTCCTCCTTTTTCTCTATCTGCGGAAGCATCATGACTATGGCCGCCATGAACCAGAAAGGTTCCATTATCCGGATGATAATGAAAGTATTCGCTGTGAGGGCATGGGTGATTAAGCCGACAAAGCCGGCGACGAATCCGAGAGTGAGGCCTTTGTATAATTCATCATGCATTTCCCTGTGGATATTGAGTGAGTGCTTGTAGATGGACCAAAGGAGCCAGAGGAAGGCAAACAGGCCGACAATCCCGGTCTCGACAAGGTTGACGATGTATTGTCCGTCTATGAATCCGTATCCTGAAACTCCTCTGCCCAATACAGGATTCTTTTTCCAATCCTGGAAGCTTTCCTGCCAGCTGCGAATTCTGGCTGAAGAGGAGGAATCCAGGCGGGTGTTGCCGATTTTGACCAAACGAGACTGTCCTCCCGAGAAAGTGTACTTTACCCTGGAAAACACTGCCTCGGGCCTGAACACAAGAACGGATACGATGATAGTCGCCAGGACACCGATTAATATGACTTTTCTTTTGCTCAGGATGATTAACACCAAATAGGAAAAGATGATTGCCAGGTA
>JASFPJ010000378.1:0-3294 GCA_050116035.1 Candidatus Aminicenantota bacterium
GAGAAAAACAAGGACAACACACCAACTCAAGAAATTATTCTTCATATTAATAAACGGATTCAGGGTTTTATCTCTTCAATCCAGCTTGGCCGCTTTCATCTTGCGGCCTCTGTATTCAAGGATCAATCCAGTGACTTTGCCTTCCGTGTCTTTTATAAACCTGATGATCTGGTCTGTTTGGAGTAACATGAAAAAAACAGTCTCGGATTCAGGATAAATTTCACATTTGGCATAGCCAGTTGGATTCACAAAAATCGGATCAGCAAACAGACGACTCCCCTCCCTTGTAATCTTTATCTGTCTCACTTTATTGAGCTCATACGTTCCCACATAACTTTCATAAATTTCCTCACTGACACTGGCCACTACCTTTACTCTCGGCTTAAAATCTTTCCAACCGTATTCATCGGAAAGGCTGCGGAGAATCTCCTGGTAAAGATTGCTCCCTTGGTCCCCGTTTGTCATGATGGCGGCACCCTGTCCCTTCTCCGGATAAGCCACTAAGACACACTTGAAGCCGGCATTGCTTCCACCATGCATAAAGCGAAAATCTTTCCCTTCATGCCATAGGGGGAGCCCAAGGCCCATGCTTTCATATTGAACGGTCAACATCTCCTGGATCATTTTCTGACTGAGGACTTTGTTGGATTTTCCCTTCTTGGACAGCATGATCTCGAGAGCAAACCGGCAGAGGTCTGTCGGAGTGGTCCAGAGCCCTGCAGCTGCCATTTCTGGGTAGGCATGCCATCTTCCCTTAATCAGCGTTCCATTGAGTCGATGAGCTTTAGCGGCCTGCTCTTCACGTTCCTCAGGAAGTGGTTGCTCATACGTACTGTCCTCCATTCCGATCTTTTTCAATACGGTTTCTCGCATGATCTCAGGGAACGTTTTGCCTGATACATCGATCATCAGCTGCTGCATCACTGTGAATCCTCCTCCAGAGTAGCGGTTTTTCGTTCCCGGCTCCACATCTACGCGTATGGGATCTGAGTTCGCCGGCTTTTCACCATCAAGGATTTGAATCAGTGTCGGGATCTGCTTTCCCTGGGCATAACCGCCGAATCCATGGACAGTTAATCCTGCACTGTGAGTCATGATGCCCCGCAGAGTGACTTTCTTCTCCTTGCTGAATTCATTTTCTGGGACTTTCCACGAGATCAACTTCCTGTTCACATCTTCATCAAGGTCTAAAAATCCTTTCTCAACGAAATACAAAGCCGCATACGCTGCCACTGGCTTGCTTATAGAAGCAGCCTGGAAGAGTGTTTCAGGTTTGACAGGATTATCCCCTTCCATTTCTTTAACGCCATATCCCTTGGCCCATTCAATCTTGAAGTCATTGATTACAGCAATGCTGACACCAGGAACCTTGTAGAGCTCCATGCGGTCAGAGAGGGACATCCTCTGAGCCTCTTGACCTTTGATCACGATTCCAGGCTGAGGGATCAATCCGTTCTCAATCCTCTGGATGCGCGCCGCAGGGACTGGTGAGGAAGCTTTGCAGAATAACAGGAGAAAAAGAGAAAAAACAGCACCAAAAACAAACACGATGGGAAGTGTGTCTTTCAGTTTCTTCCGATTGAAAAATATCCTTTGTCCAGTCATTTCTCTCCTCTTTTTCAATTTAATTAAAAAGGTCAGGAAATCAAGAAGGAGTCAGAAGCCGACGGTAGATATCTTATTCTTATCTGTCTGTCGATTCCTATTCTAAGTCTCTTAATCACACTGATTTCCCAAATCTTTGAGATGTCTAATGTCGAGTCCTGATCCCTTCAAGCTTAGATGACTTTCGCTCCCCAGATATTCCGGATATCTTTCCAGGCATAAATAGTAGGCCTCACAAATTTCCGACCGACATCTCTCGGGCGCTCACCTCTGAGTTCGATATCATCCAGGCAGGTAGGTTTCATTCCCGCCTTATTGGCCCAGGTGAATGTGGTAATATCGCTAGGTTTAAAGCCCATACAATTGGCAGCCACCATATCCGTGGCCAGCGGATTTGTACCGGCAATGATTAAATCCATCTTGACCAGAGTTCCGTCTGTTGGGCCTTCTCCCTCCATGGCCATGGACGCATCAACAACTGTCAGGCCGAGCTTACTGGCCCGCACCATATCCACGATGGCCACAGCGGTCCCTGAGGGCTCGACTTCTGAAGCAAGGTCATGCATCGATCCACGGACAGATTGATAGACAGTTCCCGGATACAACCCGATCAGATTTTTCATCCCTAGAGTTACCTGAGTCAGCACATGAGTTTTCATCATCGGCACTGAACAGAGTAAATCGATGTCTTGTAGCGAGTGATGGAGTGTGATTTTATCGAAGCAAAACGCATCAGGCACCTCCACCTCTGCCATTTCCCCAGAATGCAGATTGACAAGGGGAACACCCAGAGATTTTGCGAGCTTAGAATACCCTAAATCATCAAAGACAAACTGTTGCATTTTGTCCAGTATGTCTCTCTTCTTCGTACGGAAAGTCTCATTCCCCCGAACATTAAACGGCGGAGCCGCCGCAGAACCTTCACCGATAAGCACCTCTTTTTCGGCCTTTTTCATCATCTGTGCCAGTGTTTTTATGACCGCTGGCTTTGTCGTCGCTTCCGGAACGGGTCCCATCAGGTTGGGTTTGAGCATGATTCGCTCTTTCCCTTTTGTAACTTCATGGATGCCGCCCAGAAAGTCAACCGCCTCTTCCACTGCAGAATCGATATTGCCGTTTTTAATCTTGACAACGCTGACAACAGACTTTTCTTCTTTCGGATAACATTTAGATTCGGTAAGCATGAAGGAGCTGGCCGCTGCGCCAACCGCCACCTTTGCACCTTGTTCCAAAAACTCCCGGCGAGTAACCTTTCTATTCTTCATCCTTATCGATCCTTTCTTATCCTTAGAAAATTATCCATTTAAAACCAAGATAATATGTTGGTATATTATCTGAATAATCCAAGTCATTCCCTCCTGTATAATCCAGCCATACTTGACTTCACTATTCGATGGCCTTCAAGACATCCATGACAAGTGATTCAAGGCCCCATGAACCCTGCGGCGTCATGCCCAGTCGGACGACAACAAGTTTACGAGAAGGAAGGACCACGGTCTGCTGCTCATGGTATCCCCAGGCCAAAAATAAATCCGTGGGCAACTGAGGAAACAGCCTACCCTCGGGATTCTCCGGGTGTCCTCGATTCAGCCAGAAATGGGCTCCGTATTGACCGTTCGGCGCTTTCGGGGTTGGCGTCGTCGAGTATTCCACCCAGCCTTTGGGAAGAATACGCTCACCCTCCCAGAT
>JASFPJ010000379.1:0-3271 GCA_050116035.1 Candidatus Aminicenantota bacterium
GAAAAGGGTGAGCATGATGAAGCCGAGATGCTTTTGCGAGATGCTTTAACGATTCAGCGCAAGCTGAGTGATGAGGTCAATTGGGGGATAATTTCTAAATTAGGAACGCTCGGGCGTTGGAACTATATCAAGGGTAATTATGAAGAAGCTGAAAAATTCTTTCAGGAATACTTATCAAATTACATAGAGGATCAGAAAAAGAGTTTCTCTTTCATCAGCGATTCTACTCTTTCTTATATTATAACTCGCAGGGTAAAATCTATCGCTGCTTTTCTTGAAGAAAGAGACGACTACGACAGAGCAGAGAAGTATTATCGTGAAGCTGTTGAGATTAATCGTGAATTATTAGGTGAGAAGAATATGAGGACAATCCTGGCAGAGATTGATTTAGGAAATGTGCTAATCAAGTTGAGGCGTTTTGATGAAGCTGAATCACTTTTGATAGATAGCTATAAATACATGAGGGGAAGATTGAAAACGCAGAGTGTAAATATGCGAAAAGCTATTGAAAGCCTTGTTAGTCTTTATGAAACATGGAATAAGCCGGATAAAGCTGAAGAGTATCGTGCACTTTTAGATAAAGAGTAATTAAAAAATTGGGGACAGTCCCTAATTTTTTCGAGATTGCCGCACTTCGCTCGCAATGACATGAGGTGTGATTTCTGTGTTTTGCTCTCAATGAAATAAAGGAGAAAACAGGCTAATTGATCTCGAAGTATCAATCCACTTCAGGTGCTTCCAGGATCTCAGCTATTTCGTCCGCTTCGTTTCGTCAGTCCTTCCGTCATCGTAGTTACCGACCAGCTTAACCGGATTCCCCTTGTCATCGAATTCCACCTTAAAGTAAAACCCGACGAGGCCTTTAATAAAGAATGTGTCTCTCGATAGAACCAGCAGGGGACGAGGCTCACCTACAGTGCCACCCTCTCGAAAATAGAAGAGCTTGCCATCCTTGATCCAGATTTGGCGGGGGCCGTAATCTCCAGCTAATTTTTGCATGTAGGCTTCCTCTAAGGGGAACGGATTTTGCGCAGCCTGGAGATACTCCAGATCCCAGTCGATGTTTTTCTGGTCGACCTTATCTTCCTCAGCTTCCTTGGCTTTGAGATAATGAGATTTGGCTTTTTCTAGATTGCCATTGAGCAAGTATGCCCGAGCCAGTTCGTAGGCTGCCCGGCCTGAAGTCGAATTTTCTTTAAAAATAAACTCGAAGATTGCAACAGCCTCGGGAAGCATATTTTCATCCCGGAAAAGTCTGGCTACCCAGCCAACAGTATCCCAGGGAAGATCATCAGGGTATTTCTTCCTCAATTCCGGAAGAAGGCTTTGTGCGGCCTCAGGACCGCCATCCCTGACTCCCCGAACAAGAGTGTAGAACGGTGAATCGTAAGTCCTGTAATTGAGATGCGCATTCCCCAGTGCATCGCCGCCTATGCTCCGGCCCACAAAGTCAGAGCAGACACTCAGCCCGTTAAAACTGTTGGTTAGGTAGACGACCGCGGTTTTTTGCTTAGGGTAGGCGATGATGTAGTTTCGGAAAATGCCGTAATCGCCCCACTGCCAGAATGCGGCACCGTTGGAGTCGTTCTGGAGGCCAAAGCCCAGGCTCCATCCCAGGCTCTTGTCCTCTTTCATGTCGATGAAGGAAGTGAGCATCTCTTTCGACGTTTCTTTCTTGAGTCCCTCTCCGCTCATGACCGCGCAGACGAAGCGGGCGTATTCTTCGGCTGTGGTGTAGAGGCTGGCTGCGGCTGTAGGCTGGTTGCGTTTACGAAAAGTCTGTGGTGTGCTGAAGACATTGTGGCCGTTGGCCATGGTATCTTCATAGGCTTCCCTCCAGACCATGCAGCTCTTTTCCATGCCCAGGGGGTCGAGGACGTATTTCTGCATGATCGTATCCAGCTTTTCGCCCTTCAGTTTCTCGACCACTAATTGAAGAAGCTGGTAGCCATCCGCCGAATATTTCCAATCTGTGCCCGGCTCGAAAAAGAGGGGGAAGACCTCGCCCCGTTCTCCATGGGGAAAGCCTCCGGAGTGGCTGAGGATGTGGCGGCCGGTGGCCTTTTCGAACCACTCCCGCTTGAATCCCTCTGCATCCAGGGAATGGCCTAATCCTTTCTCAGTCTCCTCGCGTGTGAAGAAGGTATGGAGAGGTTTATCCAGGTCGATGAGACCCTCGTCCACCATCATCATCACAGCGTAGGCGAAGAAGGGTTTGGTGAGCGATGCGGCTTCAAAGATCGTTTCGTCTGTTACGGGTGTGTTGGACTCAGCGTTCTTTACACCGAATGCCTTGTGCCAGACAACTTCCCCTTTACGAACCAGAGCGATCTGTAATCCTGGAATCTCGGCCTTTTCCATCAAATCTGGAATTCTTGTTTCGAGGTCAGAAATGACGGCCTTGAGATTCTTTTTCAAAAGCAGAGGAGGGGGATTTTCAGAGGCAAAACTTCTCTTTGGAGTTAGAGTAAATTGAAAAAGTAAAAATAATGCTAGACAGAAAATCACTGTTTTTTTCATAGACAGACTCCCAAGATAAAAATAAGGATCATTTATAATTTAATACGCAAATAGGAAAGTATAAGTTTACAAGAGAAAGGAGAAAGGGGTCGCGTCTTAACATTTAACATTCCAGAGAAAAGGCTGAAGTGAGGGGGTCGCGTCTCAACATTTAACATTTCGTATAAAGGAGTTGCATCTTAATACAGTTGTTGGTTTCTCTTGCCTCGCGTTTTCACAGCTTCTATAAAATCAACCGGATTCACGACATAGCGTCCCCTTGAAGTCTTAGTTTTTGTCTCTTTAATCAAACGATAAATATCTTCAATGGTTAAATCCTCATCCACACTCCAGGCCAGAGTGGCCAGCCCAACAAAATACGGGATAGCCCAGGAAAATCCTCCATCTCCCCAGTAAACGAAAGCCGTCTTTTCTCTGTTTTGTGCGGTCGTGCGGTAATCCGCGGGAAGGATGATCTTTTCGGTGTGCTTATCGTCATTGTTCCTGGGCCAGAAAGCATAGTTATAATTTTCAGGATCGTTCCGGTCGAGGAACGGAGGGCAACCTCCCCAGGTGAAGACGGCGTGGGTGGTTTGGCCATCCGAATAGATTACGGCTATTCTTTCCTTGTGTGCTCTTTGAACCAGATCTTGCCATTTCTTGTAGATTTCAGGATCTTTGCGGCTTATCGCGTCCGAGATTGACACGGCTCTGATTTTCTTCCCCGCTGGGAGTGTGGCGTTGATTTCAAGCAATTTTTCAAGCGCCAGAC
>JASFPJ010000380.1:0-3267 GCA_050116035.1 Candidatus Aminicenantota bacterium
CTTAACCTCTAAATGCCTGACTTTATCCTTTAAAGAGAGCCCCTCCTGGACAAGCTGTTCCTCTTTTTTCTCTTTTAAGAACACAGGCAAATCGGAAGACATTATCGTCTGCCCTTCACAAAAAACAACCGCTCTTTCAATAATGTTTTCCAGTTCTCTGATGTTTCCGGGGAAAGAGTAGTTAAGGAGAGCCGTCATGGCTTCAGCTGAAATTTCCTCTATCTTCTTTCCTTCTCTCTCACTGTATTTTCTGATGAAATAATCAACAAGAGGAGAGATATCCTCTTTTCTATCCCGGAGCGGGGGAACGATAATTTGAATGACGTTCAGCCGGTAATACAGGTCAGGCCTGAATTTTTCCTCTTTCATCAACATGTCCAAATCCCTGTTTGTGGCGGCAATGATCCTCACATCAGATTTCAGCGGTTTGGATGAACCCAAGCGGTAGAACTCTTTTTCCTGGAGGAAACGCAGGAGTTTGACCTGGAGCTGTAAAGGCAGGTCGCCTATCTCGTCCAAGAAAAGGGTTCCGCCAGAAGCTGCTTCAAACTTTCCTGTCCTCCGTTCATAGGCTCCCGTATAAGATCCCTTTTCCGCACCGAACAGTTCGCTCTCGATCAACGTTTCTGGCAGAGAAGGGATGTTGACAGCCAGGTAAGGTCCTTTTTTCCTCTTCGAGGAATAATGGATTGTCCTAGCTACAAAATCCTTTCCAGCTCCCGTTTCGCCTGAAATGAGCACTGTGGCGTCACTCGTTGACGCTTTCGAAATAAGGAGAGCCGCTTCTTCCATCCTGGACGAGTTGAAAACAAAATTTTTGGAACTGAACTTCTCTTTCAGAGAATCCTGAAGTATGGAGATCTCTTTTTTAAGCCTCTGCCTCTCCAGCGCCCTGCCGATTACGAGAATGAACTTCTCAAAATCAATCGGCTTCACAATGTAATCATAAGCTCCTTTTTTTATTGCCTCCACAGCGTTCTCGACATTCGCAAAAGCGGTAACCATTATGGGAGTTACAAGAGGATTCCTCTCCAGAATAGACTGGATCACTTCTATGCCAGTCTCGCCTTCCAGTTTGTAGTCAACGACTGCGATATCCACAGGATGAACGGAGATGACCTCAAGAGCCTCTTGGCCGGAAGAAGCCTCAAAAACTGTATGCTTTTTCTGCTCAAGATTCTCCTTGATCAGTCTTCTCTGAAGAGAATCATCTTCCACGACCAGAATGTTGGCCTTGCTCATCTCATCCTCCTGGAATCTGTATGAAAAATGTCGTTCCCTGTCCTGTTTGACTTTTAACCGCTATCTCTCCCTCATGGGTTTCGATAATCTTTTTTGTCAAATAGAGCCCGACTCCCATTCCCTTCTTTTTGGTTGAGAAGAAAGGCTCAAAAATTTGCTCTTTGTCTTTCTCAGGGATTCCACGTCCCGGGTCATCTATCCTCACCAGGACCTTCCCCTTTTTCTGCCAGGCGCGAATCTCAATCCTTCCCTTCTTGCTGGCTTCGAGTGAATTCTTTAAAAGGTTAAAAAAAGCCTGCTGCATCAAGCCTTTATCTGCATTGAGCACAATAGATGAGGATTCAGAATAAGAGATTTCCACTCCATCCGTGTTGAACTCCTTAAAAAGTGACTCTCGGACATCTGAAACAATTTCAGCAAGGGAAAACATCTCCTTGTTCAATCTTAGAGGTTTTAGACTGGCGGTAAACTGATCGATAATCCTGGAGACTTTCTGAATCTCTTCCTTTCCTAAAGAGACATCCTTTTGAAGCTCTTCTGGAACTTTTTTATGAAGCAGTTCACAAAGAAGGGAAAGGCTGTTCAAGGGATTCTTGATTTCATGGGCGACACCCGAAGTAAAGGCAGAAATTTCTCGGTATCTTTCCTTCTCCTTTTTTTCATCCTCTGCCTCTTTCTTCTTGTCAAGGTAATGCCGTTGAAGCTGGTACAGCCCAAAAAAGAAAACAATACCAATCATAGAAATCAGGCCAAATATTAAGAAAAAACTTCTCCGGGAATAGATGATCATCTCTTCTAAGTTTCCCAGAGAGTAACCGACATAGAGAAAATAGGACTTCCCTTCTTCTGAAGAAAAGGGAGAAAAAAAATTGAATATCTTGCCCGCCGGAGAATCGATAACCCAGGACTCCTCTTCTCCTATGGCCTGAAGAGAGATAGGAAGATATCCTTCGAACCGAGAACTCCAGCCTAAAATTCTCTTATTCTCATCCAGCAAGGCGATATAATAAATGTCTTCCTCCCCGGAGTAGGATTCGAAGATCTCTTCCACAGAATAATTCTCTTTCAAGTAATGGGAGATGTTGACTTGGAGAATCCCAGCCGCAGCCTGGAGCTGCTCTTTGACCAAATCTTCTGTTTTTTTCTTAATTGTGGATCGGTTTAGGGATGAGAAAACGAAAAAAATGATGAGTATTCCCAAAAATGGAAGGTAAAAAAAGAGAAGAAAATTCCGGCTTTTCAAAACCGCTTGCCTTTTCTTCTCTTTTTCTGTTTCATCTCGCCTCCTCTCCAAGCCGGAAAGCCTTTCTTATCCCTCAGCATGATAATCTCTCCGCGGAATCGGATCTGTCGGGCAATGATGTTCTTCTCTCCTTCCTTGGAGTAGAGAGAGCCTGTGACTTCAAGCTCTTCCCCTTTGTGAAAATCATGGGTGAAAAACCGGGCCGGGCTGATCTCCACATTATAGACCTCTTCTGTTTTTTTCTCCTCCAGGATAACGATTAAGAAAGGAGACGCGTCTTTGTATCGCGACTCCATTACGATCCTCTGTATCGTGCCCCTGATTTTTTTCTCTGTATCCACATTGTAAAAGTGATCGGGCTTCTGGCTGAAGACTGTGCCCTGGAATAGGGCCAGGATCAACAGAATAACAAAAAAGCCCTTTCTCACTTCTTCCCTCCAAAAAACACATTCCATTCCAATCCAACTGACAGAAAATTTCCCTGCCAATCAAAGAAGGAGTCGTTGGAATGATTGTCAATATAGATGTAGGAAAAAAACAGAGAAAATTCAGGGAAATTCTTTTCCACTCGAGCTTCAAACATGGCTCTTGTGTCCTGCCTTGTCACTCCGAGGGGATTGCCTTCCAAATCCATGCTCTCGATCCCGGGGAATTCCTTTTCAGCCCTAGTATAACCCATTTTGAGCTCGATATTCCAGGGGATAAGAATGGTGAGTTCGCTGCTGATTTGATATCCCTGCCAGGAATACCTGTCATAGGAAGGATTCTCCACCATATAAAAC
>JASFPJ010000381.1:0-3266 GCA_050116035.1 Candidatus Aminicenantota bacterium
TTGACTCTCTGACCAATTTTTAAATCCTCAAAATCACAATCCACGATCTGACCGGTCAGCTTCACTCCGTCATCCAGCTCCGCAATTCCCACGGCAAAAGGAGCCTGGTCGACGAACTGATGAGGAGCCACCCGGATGATTGTATACGTGAGAATCTTCCCCTTTTCTGCCAGTTTTGTATCCTCAAATTCTCTGCCTTTACATTCTGGACAAATGAGCCGCGGAGGGAAAAGCACCATTCCGCACTTTTTGCATTTTTTGGCTTCCAGCCTGTATCTCTGAGGAATTTCTCTCCAATATCTTGATGGTGTCGGCATTTTCTCCTCCTTTCCTATTCTTTTTCAAAGATATGAACCACGGTGCTGCCTCCGCTTCCACCCATGTTTTGAGCCAGGCCGACCTGAGGATTCTTCAACTGTCTTTCTCCAGCCTCTCCTCTCAGCTGCTTCACGATTTCTATTACCTGAGCTGCACCCGTGGCTCCGACAGGGTGACCTTTGGATTTCAATCCTCCACTCGTGTTCACGGGTATCTTTCCTTCAAGAAAGGTGATCTCATCCTCGTATGCTTTTCCACCCTTCCCTTTCTTGACCAGACCCAGGGCTTCGATAACACAGATCTCCGCGATGGTGAAACAGTCATGGACCTCGAGAAAATCTATATCTTCTGGCTTTTTATCGGCCATGGCGTACGCCTGTTGGGCGGCCTGATAGGTGGCTTCCAGCCAGGTGATATCTTTCCTCTGGTTCAGTGCGATCGTATCCGTGGCATGGCCGGTCCCGATGATTTTAACTACCGGCTTTTTCATCTTTCGGGCCATCTCCACAGGGCAGAGAATCAGAGCCGCGGCACCATCCGTGATCGGCGAACAATCCAGGATTCTCAGCGGATCAGCGATCATGACTGAGTTGAGGACCGAATCCACGGTAATCTCCATCGGAAATTGAGCCAGAGGATTCTTGGCCCCGTTGCGGTGATTCTTGACAGCAACCAACGCCAGTTGTTCTCTCGTTGTCCCGTATTTTTCCATGTGAGCCCTGGCAATGAGCGCGTAGAGACCTGGGAAGGTAATTCCATGATATCCTTCATATTCCTGGTCAGCGGCTGTGCCCAAAGCATAAGTGGCCTCATAGCCATTAAGGTCCGTCATCTTTTCGATACCCCCGACAAGAACCACATCGCTGATCCCCGAAGCGACCTCCATGAATCCGAGCCGCAAAGCTAAACCGCCTGACGCACAGGCCGTTTCCACCCTTGTCGAAGGGATAGGAGTCTGGCCTAAATAATCGGCCAGAAGGGATGCGATATGCTCTTGGCCGACGAAAATTCCTGAAGACATGGAACCCACATACATGGAGTCGATTTTATCCACTCCGGCATCATCCAGAGCCAGAAGAGCCGATTCCACGAAAATCGTCCTCAGTGACTTCTCCCAGAGCTCCCCCCATTTTGTCATTCCCACACCTATGACTGCAACTTCTCTCATCTCCACTCCTCCTAATCTGCCTTTTTAATCTTATGGCGGAATTTGGCATACTCGCCATACTCAAGAAAATGTTTATTTTTATCCAGGATGTCTCTTGTTTTCGGAGCCAAACCTTGCACTTTTTTAATCCTGTCCAGGACTTCAAAAATGAAGGCATCGCTTCCCGCTCCTGAACCGTAAGAAACGATAAGGATCTTATCTCCGGGTTGAGCCACGTCCAGACACGCCGTCAGGCCTAAGGGAGAAGACCCCGAATAGGTGTTTCCGAGCTTGTTGACCAGCCAGCCGGTTTCAATCTGTTTCTTCTCAAATCCCAGCATCTTTCCAACCCGGAAAGGGAACTTTCCGTTGGGCTGATGAAAAATAACATAGGTGAAATCAGACGGTTTCATCTTGGCTTTGTCCATGATTCCCTTGCCCGCTCCGATGATGTGTTTGAAATAAGCCGGGTCGCCTGTGAACCGCCCTCCGTGCTGCGGATAATACTGGTATTCCCGACGCCAGAAATCTGGAGTATCGGTCATGTAGGAATAGGTTTCCACCGCTTTTGCCACCAGGTTGTCACGGCCAAATATAAAAGCGGCCGCTCCGGCGGCCGCGGAATACTCCAGGGCATCCCCAGGCGCTCCCTGCGATGTATCGGCTCCCACTGCCAATCCATATTTGATGACTCCTGATTTCACAAGATTCAACGCCACGAACATCCCCTCAGTTCCGGCCTTACAGGCAAATTCAAAATCTGCTGTATGGGCTTCGGGTGTGGCTCCCAAGGCTTCGGCTAAAACCGTGCCGCTAGGTTTGACTGCATAAGGATGGGATTCCGAACCCACATAGACTGCACCGATATCTGCAGGATCAATCGGGGCTCTCTTCAGGGCATATTTGGATGCTTCCACGGACATGGTGATCGTGTCCTGATCGAGTGAAGGAACGGATTTCTCCTCCAGCATCAATCCTCTCTTGTAGCTTGGCGCATCAGCTCCCCAGACTTTAGCGATTTCTTCCACTTTGATCCTGTTCCGAGGAATATACGCTCCATATCCGACAATTCCTTCCATTTATGGCCTCCCTTTTTGGATGTGAATGAGTTTTTCAAAAGACATGAATGAGAGTTGAAAATTAAAAAGAGTAACGATCAACAGTGAAAAAATATCGTGGCATATATCGTATTCTAAGTCAAGAAGTTTGGGTATAATAAAGCATCTCTAAATCTGTTATAAAAAGATAGACTATAGATCAGACTGAGTGTATCGAAAACACGCAGCCTGATCTTTCACTAGATAAATATGCAAAACTGAACGGTGGAGTTTGACACCTTAACCTTCTCAAAATAGAATAAAAAAAATCAAGGAACTTTTTTATAACGAATCTCGTCTACCATGGTGAATTGAGTGCAGATTAACACCATAGTTCAAGAATGCTTAGAAGGCAAACAAGGAGCGTGGCAAATGCTCGTTAACACGTATTCGAGAAGGATATTCAACATGGCCTTCCAGTTTTCAGGAAGTTATGAAGAGGCGGAGGACATGACACAGGATATCTTTTTCAAGCTCTATAATTCGCTGAAAAGATTCGACTTCAAGAAAAATTTCACTGCCTGGCTCCTCACCATCGCGAAAAATTACCTGATCGATGAATACCGAAGGACAAGATGGGAAAAGAGATCACGGGACAATTTTGACGAGCACTATCTCGCATCAGAAGCTCAGGAAAGCCCTGAGGAAGACGTCATGAAAAAGGAAAGCAGAAGAACAATCTGGGAAGGCCTGAATGCTCTGCC
>JASFPJ010000382.1:0-3262 GCA_050116035.1 Candidatus Aminicenantota bacterium
TTTCCTTTTCTGCTTTGCAGGAGAGGAACATGAAAGGTGTCGGCAGATTTTATGAATGACTCAGGTTAAACAACAGGTCAACTAATCTTTCAGAAATTGAGATGTCACTATGTTTCTCTTTTCCAGACTCGTTCCTAGAACTTTTTCCAGCTGTGCCAAGGAAAGTATGTAAGAAACCAGCGAGTTTAGCTCCAGCGACCTTTCCCTTGATAATTCCTCCTGGTACTGAAGAACAAAATAGTTGGTTGTCAGCCCGACATCCAGCTTTTTCAACTCAGCCTCCAGCCTTTTCTCCGCTAATTCACGAGACACGCGGTAAGCCTGAACCCTTTTGAAGTTTGTTTCCACATCTCTCACAACATTTCTGACTTCGAGGAAGATCTGCTTTTCTAAGTCTTTCAACTCAAGCAGGCTCTTTTCTATTTCCATCTTAGCCCTGACATAATCGGCTTTTGTGGTGAAGCTGCTCAGAGGTAAGGAAAGAGTCAATCCCAATGTCCAATTATTGTACTTGAAGCCTAAAGCGTCCTTCAGAGCATCAGATGGAGGATGAACAATCTCTCCAACCGGAGGAAGGAACGGATTGTTGGGGTCAAATTCAATCTCTGTCCCTGAAAGTCCCGGGCTCCAGTATGAAAAATCCAAATCTAAACTGGGAAGCAGTTGATTCTTCGCCACTTTCAAGTCTAATTCATTGGTTTCTATAGTTATCTTCTTCATCTTCAAATCCGGACTTCTCTCGAAAGCCATCCCCAATGCCTCCTCCAGGGAAACCTCTTTCTGAATAAATCTCGGCTGATCCAGAGGAATGATCTTTTTCGGGCTCAAATCCTCTTCCTCTGTAATGTTAAGCAGGTCTTTGAGAATATCCTCATTTCTTCGGACGAGGGCCTCCGCTTGAAGGATGTCCGCCTCTCGGGAAGCCACCACGGCTTCCGCATTCAGGATCTCAATCTCAGCCAGCTTCCCCACCTCCACTTCTTTTTTGTTCTTAGCCAGGAGGTCCTGGGCAAGCTGTAACGACTGCTGCTTAACTTTATAATCTTCGATGGCATAAACAAGAAACCAGTACGCTTCTTCCACTCTATAAATCGTATCTATTAACGTTTTCTCAAATTGGTTGATGGAGATATCCAGGTTGTTCTGGGCCACTATGATTTCTCTCCGGCTGACTTTAAAGCCAAAATTCTTTAAGAGCGGCTGGGTGACACTGAAACGCAATGTGCTTCCAAACCGTGGATTGATGACCTGAAAGCCTGCCGTCGTTTCATACCTGTTGTTGTTTAAAGAAAGAGAAAAGTTGCCCCCTGTGGGTATTTGCTGCACAACAGTCGCAGAATAATTCATATCTTTGTTGATCACAGTGTCTGCCCGCTCAAGCCACCAGTAGGATGGATTTTCCACGCGTTCATTTCCAAAACCAATATCCAGTCTGGGCATAAAAGTTTCTTTGGCTTTGGTCAAAGAAGTGTCGGCCAGCTCTGGATTGATGACTTCCACTGCAACGCTGAGGTTATCTTTTAAAGCCCTGATAACGCACTCTTCAAGAGTCAAGGAGAACGTCTCTTCCTGCTGAGAATAACAAGGCCTGAAAAATAAGATTAAAATTAAAACCACAATAAAACTCGCTTTTATCTTCACTTTACTCCTCCTGAAATGAATTTATAAGAACAGAGACAACCACCCTGTCCAATCATCCAGTCTATCTTGTTTTTTTTGTTTCAATCAAATAATACGAATATTCATCCCCATTGGTTCAATAAGACCCAATTTTCTCAGAACACAGAAGCAGGGACAAGGAGGGAATCCCATCTATTCCACGCGTTTTGAGGAAGGATAAACAGACGGAATGCGGGGATAAGCGTTTAAATCCAACAATAGCGCAGGTTTTAATCCTCCCTTGAGTTTCTCTAAAGCCACAGCCGCGACCATGGCCGCATTATCCGTACAGAATTCAAGTGACGGAATAGCAGGGATTAGACGGTGCTTCCGGGCAAGCTCTGTGAAATTCTTCCTGAGTTTCCTGTTCCGGGCCACACCACCACAGAGGAGCAGGGACTTGGGCTTGTAGTGTTTGACGGCCTGATCCAGGTTTCCCAGCAGTGCCCGGATAACCGCCATCTCGAAGCTGGCGAGAAAATCAATAAAAAAAGGACTGCTCTTTGAGAGCTTATTCTCTTTGATTTTCCTTAAAGCCGATGTCTTGAGTCCGCTAAAACTGAAATCGAGGCTTCCATCTGTCATGCGGGGCTGCGCAAAGATAAACTTCTCCGGATCCCCTTTTTCAGCCAGCTTATCGATCACCGGGCCCCCCGGATAACCCAGTTCCAAGAATTTCGCAATCTTATCCAGAGCTTCACCGGCCGCATCGTCTCTTGTCTTTCCGATGAGTCGATATTCCACTCTACTCTTCATCAGGAATGTCGACGTGTGCCCGCCTGAAACGACAAGAGCCAGTGCGGGAAAAGGAACCTCTGGATTCTCTAGGAAAGCAGACTCCATATGAGCCTCAAGATGATCGACCACGACCAGAGGCTTTTCAAAATAGTAGGCCAGGGCCTTGGCAAAAGAGATGCCCACCAGTAGAGAACCGATCAGTCCAGGACCCTGTGTGACGGCATATATATCGACCTGGCTAATTTTGAGTTTGGCGCGCCTTAGACTCTCCTGGACAACAGAGACTATGGAAGTGATATGCTGTCGTGAGGCCAATTCCGGTACGACTCCTCCAAAAGGCGCATGGATCTCATCCTGGGAGAGAACAACATTGCTCAGGATTTTGAAATCATCATTCAGGACAGACGCCGACGTCTCATCGCAAGATGTCTCAATTCCCAAAACATTCATTTTTTCAGGTCCTTCTTCACTCTTCCCTCTATTCTTTCTTGAACAAATTTTTCAGACTTTTTCCATACGGGGAGCGGCATATTCCCTTCTCTGTGATGATGGCAGAGATGTAGGCTACGGGTGTGACATCAAACGCAGGATTCTCCACATCCACATGAGGAATAGTCACACAATGTCCTCCGAATTCTCTGACTTCTCGAGCGCTTCTTTCTTCAATAGGGATCTCGCTTCCTTTACCCAGGCTCATATCTATCGTCTGGGTCGGGGCCGCCACATAAAACGGCAACCCGTGTTCCTTCGCCAGAACAGCCACCGTGTAGGTTCCGATCTTGTTGGCTGTGTCGCCATTCCCGGCTATTCTGTCTGCTCCGACAACCGCTTTTGAAATCGCTCCCTTCTGCATCAAATGGCCAGC
>JASFPJ010000383.1:0-3236 GCA_050116035.1 Candidatus Aminicenantota bacterium
CCACGATAATCAGAGTGATAACCTGATATTCTTCTGGAATCTCAAGGATCTCTTTCGTTTTACGCGGACTGTAACCTGCGATGGGATGAGCCACAAGACCCAATTCAGTCGCCCTCAAAATCAGGAATCCAGCTCCAAGACCGCAGTCAAACTGGTGATATTCTCTGTCTCTGATGATGCAGTCATCCTCTTTTTGACTGAAGACAGCTATGATCATAGAAGCCGAGTAAGCCCATTCGTTTCCCTTGGAAAGAGCCTCTCTCATGCTCTTCAAAACATCAGCATCATGGACAAAAATAAATCGCCAGGGTTGATTATTGAAGCAGGAAGGCGCCAGCCTGGCAGACTCTGCCAGATCTTTGATCAAATCCTCAGTAATCTTGACAGGTCCTAAGGAGCGGTACGCCCTTCTTTCATTTATGGCTTGGATAACACTCATTCCATTCCCCTTTAATCAATAAAGAATTCCTTGAAAATTACTCAGATTCTTCCTTCTGCAAAACGATCTCATCGTTCTCCGGAAGTTCGAGAAATACCAAAACACTCTATGAATATGGATATCTGATTTTGCGTCGGTGACAGTGTGTTATTATTCCATTCTGCAAGTCTAAAAACAAGTAAAAATTCTTAGATAAAATATCACTTTAGTAGCCATTATGACCTTGGCCAAAAAGTTGTTTCCCTCCGCGCAGAGCATACGATGAGTCTATCTAAAACTAAAGATGTCGAAGGAACTCCAAAGAACAATTTTCTTCTTGAAATGAGTTCTTGAAACTTTCCTTGTTGTCTGCGCGTATTATCTATTGAATTCCATCCCAATTTCGACGAGAATGGAATCATACAGTTAAACTTCATTGAAATATAAGGAGTCTAACTGAACGAACAAACAAAAACAGAAAGGAGTCCACATGAAGAAATCCGCAATGATCCTAAGCTTGTCTGCTTTCATGCTGGTTCTTTTCGCCGGAGCTGTCTGGAGTCAACAGGTTAATCTAAGCGGCACATGGGTTGGAGAAACTTCAGTTCCTGACGAACTAGAACCGGATAAGGTGACCCTTATTCTTGAAAAAACGAACGGTGAATACAATGGAAAGGTGACTGATGCATTCGGATTCGCCATGGAGGCGCAACTCGAGGATATCAAATTCGAGGATAATAAGCTGACGTCTCACTTTCTTATTTTTACCGGGGAAGAGTACATGAAGATTTATTTCTCCTTAACAGTTGAAGGGGATACGATGAAAGGCTACTGGGAATCAGAAGCAGGAGACTCAGCCCCTATAGAGTTGCACAGGCAAAAATAAAAATTTCAGTCTTACTTATTCAATTTCTTCTGAAACAACGCGTCTGGATTATTCCTCTCAAAGCCTGAATTATACACGATACAAATCCAAGGGATGCCTGGATACGGACAGCCACCTCTATTATCAGCTCAGAATCTTGGCAAATCTGGGAATAACAGGACTTACTTGATCTCTATGCCGCCGAGAATGGCTGTGGCTTTGACAAAAAGAGTCGGCCTACTTTCTTTGGCGGGAGCGGATTTGCGTTTATCTTCGACCGATCCAAGCAACGCACTGCTGTCAACCACAACTTCCCATTCCCTCGGAACCCAGATCTCTATTCCGCCTAGCATGGCTGTCAACTCCAGTGTGGCTTTATTGCCTGCTAGAGAAGCCTGCGAAAAGTCCAAATCAACACTCCCCAAGAGAACCGAGGCCTTCCCGCCCTTAAACTCCTTTGATTCTACACGCCGCTTCGACCCGGATAAAACCGTAAATATATCCAGGTCTTTCTCTTTGATCTCGGGCGCTTTTTCTCCAGAAGGTCTGAACCGAGGCCTGAAAATAATCCACAACCCTGCAGCGATAATCAGCAGCGGCCAGAAATACAGCCACACTCTTCCTGTTATCACATCCAGATTGTTGAGTAGAAAAAAACCACCAACTGCTATGAGGATAAGTCCGAATCCCCAGTTACGAGACTCATGAACAACTAAATGCCATAAGCCGATAAAAATAAGAATCACTGGCCAGTAGGTGAAAAACACGTCCCAAAAATCCAGCTTATCCAGGTTCCCGAGCAAAAACAAAACTCCGATCAGGATAATCAATAATCCTGCAAATATCCGGCCTTGATAATCTCTTACTCCTCCCATTCCGTCTCCTCCTTGATTAACTCTTATTCTTCATGCACTTCCTGAACAAAAATTTCAGGATAAACATCAGCCATTATATGAAAATCCTGAAAAAAACTCTAATCAGTTTTTCTCCAACTCCTCATCTTTTACAGACGCCTCACATTCCTCGCTCATCTAGTCCCGTCACCAGAAAGGTTAGAGCCTTAAGCCCGGTTTTCCTGAGTTTCCCCACCGACTTCAGTAAGGCCTGAGAAAAGAGCAGTTGAAGACTTTCGGCCTTCCGCCGCCATCCCGCCTGACTTCTCCTCTCAGGTAGCAGGCTGGTGGAGAGCCAAAAGTGAGACATTTCGTCTCCCCCACTCCCTCCAGGAGGCCGGTTTCATCCTCAAAAAGAAAAAAATACCTCCGGCCGCGCTTCACCGCCTTCTGGCGGGCATCCACGACTCTGACCACAAGCTCCACTTCCTGCCCCGCGCAGTCAGCCAAATCCTTTATCCGCAGAGACGGCCTTTTTCCCTCGAAGAGGGAAAGGGAATCTCCTGCGGGGTCGAAGCCGAGCGAGTCGATGAGCATCCTTTCCTTCTGTTTCGGGTCGATGTCCGAGACTTCCTCCACATCCTCCAGGCCTTGAAAATAGCGAAGAACCTGCCGTGTCCTCCTGGGCTCAAGAGAGTCGAAGACCCCTGATTTGATGAGGGAGAGGAGTTCAGCCCTTGTCAGAGTTACCCGGCAGAGGAAGTCTTCCACGGAAAGATACTTCCCGTCTTCTCTCCCCTCGATGACCTTCTCTGCCGTTTTGAGAGCCAGCCCCTTGATGGATGTCAAACCGACCCGAATGCTCCTCCCTTCCACTTTGAACTGGTAGTCACTCTGGTTGACATCCGGCCCCAGGATCCGGATCCCCCTTCTCTTGGCCTCCTCGATGTATTCTGCCAGCCCATAGTAGCCGCCTCCAGCATTGAGAACAGATGCGAGATAGGGAACCGTGTGATGAGCCTTCAAGTAGACTGCCTGGTAAGCCATGCTGGCGTAGGAAGCGCTGTGGGCCTTGTTGAAGGAGTAGGAAGAAAACTCCTCCATGACCTTCCACAGTTTT
>JASFPJ010000384.1:0-3227 GCA_050116035.1 Candidatus Aminicenantota bacterium
TTTTTTCACACGTTCTGTATTCATTTTTAGGGGAAGATCAATTTTATTGAAGATGAGCAGGATTTTTTTGTCTTTAAATTTCTTTATCAGTTTAAAATCTTCAGGGGTTTCTATACAGGAAACATCCAGGAGGAGGAGAATTCCATCAGCCTGAGAGGCGAGTTTTTTTCCTCTTTTAATCCCTTCTTTCTCCACAGGGTGAAGGGGACTTCCGAGCCCGGCCATGTCAATAAGAGTGAAAATGGAATCCTTTACACGGATGCTTTCCTTGAGGAAGTCCCGTGTTGTCCCGGGATGAGGGGTAACGATGGCTCTGTCTTTTTCGAGGAGTGAGTTGAAGAGCGTGGATTTTCCCACGTTGGCTCTTCCTGTAATAGCGAGCGTGACACCTTCAGCAAGTGTTTTTCCCAGATCGTAACTTTCCACGAGAGTATTCACAGAATAGATAGCTTTTTCTAACGTTTTTAATGTCCGCTTTGTCGAGGTTCGTAATTTTTCTTCAGGGAATTCGATACGGGCTTCAATTTGAGAAAGGAGGCGGATGATCTGGTCCCTGAGAGAAGATATTTGATTCGAAAGGCTGCCTTCGAGCTGTTTGAAGGATATTTTGGCCTGTTTATAGGAGGTAGCCTGGATGATGTCGTTGACAGCCTCCGCTTGAAGGATGTCGATTCTTCCATTCAGGTAGGCTCTAAGCGTGAACTCTCCCGGTCCCGCGTGCCTTGCTCCCTCTTTTATGCCGAGGCGGACCAGTTGCTCAAGAATGACAGGACTTCCGTGGCAGCTGATCTCAACCATGTCTTCTCTAGTGTAGGTGTATGGCCTGGGGAAGTAGGTTAGAAAGGCCTCTTCGAAATAGTCCTTCTGTTCATGATTGTACAGGTTCCCGAGTACTGAGCGCCTGGGAATGATTTTGCTCCCCCTTTTTTTCGGCTTGAATATTTTTTTGGCAACCGAAAGAGATTTTTTTCCGCTGAGCCGCACGATGCCCAGCCCCCCGTGGCCAATAGGAGTGGAGACGGCGATTATCGTATCGTCGAGCATGCATAATAGTTTAAATCTTGGAGAGGAAACAGTAAAGACTAAAAGGAATAAAAAAATGGGAGGGAGTGAAGCTATGGCGCTTCGCTTTTTAAGGGGGATATCTTGATTCGTTTCAGGAATCCCTCTCCGATACTTTCAGTGGTGATACCTGGGATTTGATTCACAGCGATATGGACGATCCGCCTTTCATAAGGATTCATCATATCCAGAATTTCATCTTTCCCTGTTTCATGGACATGGTTGGCCACATGCTGGGCGTACTCCTTGATTTGTCTTTCTTTTCTTTTTCTGTAAAATTCACAGTCAGCTTGAACTTTTTCTGGGGAAATTTTGTTGAGAATATGCTGGAAAGACATGAGCAGGGCTCCGTCCTTCCGAAGGAGGAGGTGCTTATCATTTCCTTCGAAGATGAGGGTGATGACGTCATTTTTTCTTTTAATCTGGTATTTAATATCTAGAGGCAACAGTGAAAGAATTTTGTTGAGAAATTGTGCCACCGGTTCATCTTCTGGTTCCGTTTTCTTCCAGGCACGGATCACAATCTCTTTGCTCTTCATGCCGAAGAGCTTGGTTTTTTCGGCAACGATCTCGTAGTTGAACTTGTTCCTCGGAAGCTTGAGAGCGTGTTCAGCTTGGCTTATCACATCCTCTAAGTTTTTTCCCTTGAATTCCTGTTCGTGGCTATTTTTTTCTTTTTTTTCCATGAGTTTTTCTCTTTTCTTTTTCCCTCAAGCGATTCATGATGTACTGCTGAACGATTTGAAGGACGTTGTTCGTCAGCCAGTAAAGGACGAGGCCGCTCGGAAAATTTATGAATAATATCGTAAAAATAACCGGCATGAGAAGCATCATTCTTGCCTGAGTCGGGTCTGCGGATGTGGGAGTCATCTTCTGGCTGATAAATTGGGTCACCCCCATCAGGATCGGCGTCACGTAAAAGGGATCTCTTGCGGAGAGGTCCGTGATCCAGAGGACAAAAGGACTCTGCCGGAATTCAATGGCCACCATCAAGAGCCTGAAAAATCCGAAGAAAACAGGAATCTGGATGAGCATGGGCAAGCATCCACCGGCCGGATTGACACCCTGTTCCTTATAGAGCTTCATGACCTCTTCGTTCATTTTGCGCCGCTGCGCCATGTCCGTTTTTGCTTTTTTATACCGGGCTCTTATGGCTTTGATCTTGGGTTGGAGTTCCTGCATTTTCGACATGGAGCGCATGCTGCTGTAGGTTAATGGAAAGAAAAGAATTTTAATGATGATAGTGATGATAATAATGGATAATCCCCAATTAGGGACAAGTCTGTAGAAATATTTGCTGGTCTTGAGAAGGATTTCAGAAATGAATCCGAACATCCCGAATCTAACCAGCCTTTTGGCTTCATTCCCGAACTCGACCAGAGTGTCGTACTCCTTGGGACCGATATAGACTTTTTGAGGAGGGGTTACAGAGAGGAGAAAGTAGGGATTTTCCTCAGGTCCATCTCTCAGGAATGTGGCGTTGGCCTGTTGGTAGGGAGTGAGGAAGAGAGCGGCGAAGTAATTGTCTTCATAAGCAGCCCATTGGATAAAATAAAAGACATTTTTATTCGAACTGACGAGGTCCTGCCATTTTTTTACTGGTTTGTACTTTGTCTCGCTGAGACGGTCATCTTTCCGGGGTGGATAGACGGCTATTCCACTCCCTCCTCCGGCTAATCTCCTTCTGGAATCAGCGGGAGTCGGATTACCGAATCCTGGTCCCCAGATGATATTGGGTTCAACCTTCTGTCCGTACTTCCACACATTGATCTGTACATCAAAATCGTATTTTCCGTCCTTAAAGGTCAGGATTTTCTCGACTCGGGTCCCTCTCTCATCCGCGAATTGAAACCGGATTTCTCCATCCCGTCCTCCGGACAGTAATAATTCGAGGCTTGAAGGTTGATAAAGGGTATTGTTGATGAAGCTGTCGAAAGAGGCATCATCTGTCTGCAAAGAAAAGGGATAGACCTGAACCTCTGATGAGAGCCGAGAGACAAGCTCTAGATCTTCTTTATTCTCGTCTTTGTGTCTTTTGAGCTTCCAGCTCTTCAAGATGGCCCCTTTGTTGCTCCAGGTCGCTTGAAACAGTGATGTATCAATCAGTATTTCTTGTTCGGCTTCGGAGGAGATGACCTGAGGGAGCCTTTCTTCTGAGGGCTCCT
>JASFPJ010000385.1:0-3224 GCA_050116035.1 Candidatus Aminicenantota bacterium
AAGGAACTCCAGCCCGGCTATGTGGTGACAGTCGAGCCTGGCATTTATTTTATCCCGGCGCTGATCGATAAATGGAAAGATGAGAAGAAATTCACACAGTTCATCAATTATGAAAAAGTCGAGGAGTACAGAGATTTTGGCGGTGTCCGGATAGAAGATGATATCCTGGTCACAGAGGATGGGCATAGAGTCATCGGGAAGACCATCCCTAAAACACCCGAGGAAGTAGAAGAGATCACAGCCACAGAATAATAAAAGTTTGGGTCAGTATTCGGCTTCTGACATTCTCTAACTCATTTTTTCTGAATTATTCCTAAAATCTGCCGACTCCTTAGATATTCCTCTAAAAAGGGGATAATCCCCATAAAAAGGGATTAGTTGTACGTGCTCAGTAGTTTCATTTTTTGCATGTCATTGCGAGCGAAACGCGGCAATCTCTTTGAAAGAAATTATGTTATTACGAGAATGAAGATATTCTATTTATGAGGTTGCCACGTCACTTCGTTCCTCGCAATGACATGTGAGTGAGATTGCCGCGTTTCACTCGCAATGACATTCTAAAAATGTTGCCGAATTACTGAGCAAAACAACAGTCCACATTTTTTTTCCCTTGATTCTGCCCATATCGAGAAATGTCGAATGTTGAGATGCGACCCCTATTATTCTTCTTTGGGTCCGACGATGATCTCTAATCCTTTGGCGGGGTCAAAGATGTCTTTGATGTAAGCATTTATCTCTTCAAGGCTAATGGCTTCCATTTCTGTGGAGAGTCTATCCAGGAATGTAAAACCAAGGCCTAAAGCCTCGAATGAAGAAAGGTTTCTGGCCCGCATTGTCTTCGTCTCGTTTTCCCTCAGGAAAGACGCTTTGGAAAATGTTTTTGTGATCTCGAATTCTTCTTCGGTGATTCCGTTCTCGTAAAGGTCGGTGAGGACTTTCCTCAGGGCCTCGACAGCCGCTTCCTTTTTCTCTTTGTCTGTCTCCAGATAAGCTTCCAGCATGCCGCCGTATTTCATCTGTGTCAGGCGGGAGTTCACGTTATAGGCGAGTTTCTCCTCGGTCCGGAGAGACCAGAGCCTGGAGTTGAGTCCTTTTCCAAGGAGATTTTCTATCATGTAGGCGAGAGCATAATTTTGAGTTGTGGCTTCCGGCAGAGGAAAGGCCATAGATACGAAGTACTGTTGGGTGTCCTTTTCAATGGAAATGTTATCATACTCAGAGGGGGATAGTGCGAGGGCCTCCGGCTCTGCGTGTTTGCCGGACGGCAATTCGTTGAGGTATTTCTCGAGGATTCCGCTGAGAACTTCTTCTTCCATATCCGAAATGGCGGCGACTATCATGTTTCCGGCCTTGAAGTAGGTGTCATAAAAACTTTTCACATCTTTCCTTTTTATCACTTTTAAGGTTTTTTCACTTCCCAGGACAGGACCTCCATAACCTGTGCCTGCAAAGAATCTTTCCATAGCTGCATTCCGTCCGACGTTGATGGCATCATCTTCTTGTATTTTTTTCCGGTAATCCATCTGTTTTTTGATATGATCTATTCGCAGGGCGGAAAACAGAGGATCAAGGATGATTTTAGAGACAGTTTTTAGAGTCTCATCCAGATTCACAGACAGGCTAGTGACATTGATGAGCGAGTAGTCTCCCAGGCACATCAGATAGATTTGTGAGGCCTGGCTCATCATGTTTCGAGCAGTGATGTCATCCGGTATTTCTAAGGCCAGACGTGTGGTGAGATAAGCCAGCCCTTGTTTGCCTTCAGGATCCGCTTTCATCCCTCCTCCGATGAGAATTTGTATCACCGTGATCGCAGAAGATGCATCCTTCTCGTAAATCAGAGTGAGACCGTTTTCTAAAGCTTTTTTCTTGGCCTGAATCTTGGCCAGAGAGACTTTCTGGTCTGATAATGCGGGAAAAAGAGTGGAAAGCAGAAAACAGGCTGAAGCGACGATTAGGAAGAGAGTTTTGCGTGTCTTCATTTCGATCTTTTCCGGTTATTTTTTCTTTTTCGGGAGAATAGTCACGATGACATAGCGCCCCCGACTCAAATAGTCAGCCGCGATCTTCCTCAGGTCAGACGAATTTATCTTTTCGATGTTGTTGAGATAGCCTCCTCGGTCCGGAATTTCATTCAGATGCATATACCGAGCGAGGGACGTGGCGATTGTGAGTCCAATTTCCTGGGAACGATGGTACTTGAATTTGATCTGGTTTTTAGCACTTGCTAAATAATCCAAGGCATACATCTGAGCGTCTCCGAGGAAATCGTCCTTTGAGAAATTCAGACTTCTTGTGTCTTTTAAAAAATTGATGGCATCTCTTCTCACGAAGGAAACATTTTTCGGGTTTAAAGTCACGTATATAAAAATCACACCTCCGTATTTCAATGTCCCATGGCTCATCCAGGTGTTGTGGATGAGGTTTCTCCGTCCCTGCAGCCGGGAGTTAAGCATCGGATTCACGCCGCCAGAGAGGATTTCCCGCAGGATATCCAAGCCATATTGGAAAGGATGGTTGAAGTCAGGACCGACCATACCTATCACCAGATAAGCCTGGTTGACATCCATCTCTTGTTTGATTTCGACAGTTTTTTCTAAGAATTGAACTTTTTCATATTTCCGAGCTGTTGTCTCCCCCTTTTTTATATCCCCGAAAATTTCTTTGACCTTTTCTTCCATCTCATTCATGGCAAAGTCTCCGACGATTGCCAGTGTGCAGTTTTGGGGAACAAAAAAGTTTCGGTAGAATTCTTCCAACTGCTCCACAGTCGCATTCTCGATGATTTCCTTTTTTCCGTAGACAGGCTTTTGGTAAGGGTGCCCTGTGAAAAGATTTTGATAAACGAGCGAGGCGGCGTATTTCACTGGATCATCTTGGATCTGGCTTATCTCTTCAAGGATCACTTTTTTCTCCTCGTCGAGCTGTTCCTGATTGATCTTCAAGTTGAACAGAATCTCCTTTTGGTTTTTTAAAGCAAAGTCCGCATGCTCAGAAGGAAGGGATATTTCGAACACGGCCAGGTCGAGCCCAGTGTGGGCGTTGAAATAGGCGCCGTGACGCCGGATATCCTGGCTGACCTGAGTCCCGCTCCTGAGTTGAGTCCCTCTGAACAGAATATAATGTTCGAGAATATGGACCAGTCCGCTCGTCTCCTCCGATTCGTCTTTTGTTCCCACGTTCACGGCGACCACGCAGTTTATCAAAGGAAGAGTGTGTTTTTG
>JASFPJ010000386.1:0-3209 GCA_050116035.1 Candidatus Aminicenantota bacterium
CGGGATAAAGTTCCCTTTCTTTCTTAACCTGAAGAACCATCGTGTAGGGCGGCTTCATTTTGTAAGGTTTATATGGGAAAAGATCCCGCAATACCTTGGTGACTTCTGTGCGAATCTTATCCTGCACCACATCGGGGTGCAACCCGAGTTCAGAAGAACCCATCCCAACCTTTGTCTCGACTGTTGAAATCTCACCGAAGAGGTCCATGGCCTGCTGGCAGATCCAGTTGTCTCCAGCGAGAAACACCACCGGAACATCAAACAGGCCGGCGATGAGCGCATTGTATCCAGCCTCAGGCAGGGAAACTCCGTTGACGGATAGGTCGATGACATTACCGCTCGACGTATGGGCCAGGATCCCGTCTTTTGTGCCGGCTTTGGCATGATAGCCGATGAACAGGACCGCATCAAAGGTTTCATCTATCCCGAGCATCATGTTCTCCGGACGGTTAGTGCTGCCGCGGAGCAGTTTCGCCTTCTTGTGCAGAAGAGCGGGAAATACGTTTGTTTTCGACCCGTGTCCGTCCCTGACGACGATTTCTATCGCTCCGGCCGCAATGGCGCCTTCGATGGCGGCATTGGTCTCAAGGGTCATCAGTTCTCTGAAGTAATCGTAATCCCGGCCTCTTGGACTGCATTCGCTGCCTGAAATCACACCGGCAATTCCCTCCATATCCACGGAAATGAAAACCTTGAGCCCATTTTTCGGTCCAGGCATACAAGCTGAATAAAAGATAAAAAGCGCAATAGCAAAAAAACTCAATCCCTTTTTCATCATCCTCCTCCTTTTTATTACTCGATGTTGAGGGTCACTGTATATGAATGACTCCCAGTAAAGAATGCGCGTGTATTCAGATGAATCGGATTCTCAATCGAGCATATCCAGAAAGGTATCTATCCGGCTGTTGAGCTGTCCCTCGAAGTAATTCTGGCTCGAGGCGCTGTCGCAATCTATGCTCACAAAAGGAATTCCCTTTTTCTGGAATGCATCTTTTATCACTCTCAACCGGCCATAGTTCCAACGGCAGCCCCAGTGAGCATAATGCAGCACTCCATCCACTTTATACTTCTGGGCAAGGTCAATGAGAATATCCGTGTAGTTGTCGATCGGCCCGTTTGCAGAATTCAACACTAACCTCTGGGCGACGCTTTTGAACGGCTGTTCAGGATCCAATTCATCCCAGTAAATGTGATTTATTTCTTCAAAAGCGA
Source organism: Candidatus Aminicenantota bacterium (assembly GCA_050116035.1). GTDB lineage: Bacteria > Acidobacteriota > Aminicenantia > Aminicenantales > Aminicenantaceae > SOIA01. The sequence goes on from JASFPJ010000386.1 coordinate 1,213, forward strand.
TCGCCGCCTTCTGTTCCTTTTCCAGATAATGAAAAAGGCGATTCTTGAAATAAGGCCGGACGTGGAGCCAGAGCAGGCGGTGTTTTTCTTCGCCAATAGGCGAGAATTTTTTTTCCACCCGTTTTTCAAGCTCGCTAGCCATACTCCGGTAAATATTCACCGCTGTCTTCGACCCGAATCCAAGGCCGACCACGTAAAGATAACCGAGCGCTTCACTTCCTCTCATCGGGGAGGGAACTGCCTGACGGAGCTCATTCACACGGAGAGCATATATTCGAGCCTGATTCGACAGTTCAATGGCTTGAGCTAACTTTTGTATGTTGAGTTTACGACCTGTAATATCGCTCAATCCATGGGCCATCTCTTCGAGCTGTTTCGCCACATAGGAGACAGCCTCCTCTCCTCTCTCTTGAGGGATATCAATCAGAAAGTAAGGACAGTCATAAACTCGGCTTGCGACTGAATTCACTTTCGCTCCCGCGTCACAGAGATGAGTGGCGGCAATCACAGCTGAAGGCTGAGGGAACAGTTTGTCTATCACGGCGCCCACACCACAGCGAAGAATAGAACAGGTCTCCGGTGTATGGAAGTTCTTCTCAGCAATCCCCAGATACTCATCACTCAACCCAAAACCAGCCAGACCCACCGCCGTCGATTCCACGCAAATGGGGATGATGTCCAGCGCATACAAAATCTCTGAAGGCGACCATATCGTCGTCAGAATATATGGCTTGTGTCCTTTCACGGCTTCATGGCTCAAGTCGAGCACCATGTCCCTCACTTTTTGAGTGGCTCTGAGACGGGAATCGCTCTTTTTCATCTTGTTGGCCAGTTTCGCCCTGATATAGAAACTTTCCTTTCTCAACATATCCTTGGTCACTTTGTGTTGGTTTTTATCTTTCATCTTTTTTGGCTCATTCAGAGCATTTCAATAAAGGCTTCGATCCTCGTTCTGGCCTGCCCTACATTTCCACCGACAAAATCCTCCTCTATCTGAAGGACCGGCAATCCGGCATCCTGGAAGAATTCATGATAAAGAGGGTAATCATACAGATGATTGTCGCAGAATTTAACCGTCTGGTAGATGATCCCATCAATCTGAAAATCTTCGACAAGCTTCTTTCCCCTTTCCAAACGGAGTTCCGTGTTCTTCATCCGTGCGCAGGAAGCTTTGAGGAGATAACGGGAGCTTATGGCTTTGATGGGGTCAGCTCCTTTCTCGACATTCCCTTCAAAATAACGGCTTCCGGAGCACAAATCATCACAGACAACAGAGGCTCCCGCATCCTCTACGATTTCAATAACCTGAGAGTTGGCAAGGAGAGAGCCCACAATCATGATTCTCGGTCCTTGGGGCAGAGACATTTTCTCTTTTTGCTTTTTTATTTCTTTCAAAAAGCCCTTCAATTTTTTATTGAAGTCTTCCTTGGACATCTTCTGGCTGGCCTGGATGACTTTGAAAACAGTCGTTCCTTTTACTTGACGCTCCTGACTCTTCCTGAGCTCATAGAGCTCCGTCATCAAACTCCGGCTCTCATTATACAAATCTATCGCTCCCCACAACGCCGATTCTTCTATCTTGCGGTTGAAATGAGTCTCCAGGGCAGTCCTTAGTTTTTGAACTTCCTGGGTGAAATACTCAAGCGCCAGAGGGCCAGTATCTTTTGGAACATTCATGAAATGGACAAACGGAGTGGCGGAAACATAATGCCGCCAGCTGTGATACAGACCCCGCATGGCATCACAGGAATGGACGATGACGATTCCTTTGAGCGTTGGATCCTCTGCCTTCAGCCCAAAATCCAAGCAGCTCCGTGCATACGGACAGAGGTTATGATGCAGATAGGTATCCGCCAGCTTGGTGGAGGATTCTTCCTCAAGGATACGAAAAGGATGGAAGCCTGCGGCGTGTATGACTTCCTCTGGGGTGTAGGTGCAGACCCAGCCGATCTTGGGGAGGTCAGGATTCAGGTCCTTTTCTGAGAAATCGATATCAA
>JASFPJ010000387.1:0-3207 GCA_050116035.1 Candidatus Aminicenantota bacterium
GATGGAAAAAGCCGCATCTTCTCCAGTATCTCCATAGGGCGTTTGCCATTCGATGTTCCCAGAGGATGAGAGTTTGAGCAGCCAGAAATCCGAAAGCCCCGCGCCAAAAGAGTCTGAGGCGCCGGCAATAATGAATCCTCCGTCGCTGGTTTGTTGGGCGGAATTTGCCCAGTCATCCCCAATTCCTCCATAAGCTATTTCCCAATCGATATTTCCGATAGAAGTCAGCTTTAATACCCAAAAGTCCCAGTTGCCAGCACCGAAGGATTCAGTATAACCAGCAACGAAATATCCTCCGTCATCTGTTTCCTGAATGGCATTCGCCCAATCGTCCTGACTTCCCCCGTAAAAGCGCTGCCACTCTAGAAGTCCGATTGAATCCAGCTTTAAAATCAACAAATCATAGCTATTATTCAACGAAGGGGAGATGTGGCCCGCAACGATGTACCCCCCATCGCTCGTTTCTCGGATGGATCTTAAATAGCTGTTCACAAAAGGTGTGTAAATATCCTGCCATTCCACGTTTCCGAGCGCTGAAACTTTAATAACCAAGAAAGCAACTTCTCCATTCCCGAAGGAGTCGGAACTGCCCCCAATAATGTATCCTCCATCACTTGTCTGCTGGACAGAAGTGGCCCAGTCCACTCCGCTTCCTCCAAAAGTACGCTGCCACTCAATATCTCCTTCTGATGTGAGCTTGAGAACCCAGATATCTTCATTTCCTAAACCAAAAGAATCCGTGTAACCGACAACGATGTATCCGCCATCGCTCGTTTCCTGGATGGAATAAGCCTCTTCACTTTGTATCCCTCCATAAGTGCGCTGCCACTCTATGTCTCCTGTAAAAGACAGCTTGAGGGCCCAGATATCCGGAAGTCCTTCTCCAAAGGATTCGGTAGACCCTGCAACGATATATCCTCCGTCGCTGGTCTGCTGAACAGAATTCGCCCACTCATCTTCACTTCCCCCATAGAGCATGGCCCACTGAGCATGGAGGGATTGAGGAATGGCAATGGTGAGAATGAAGATTGAGGCCAGAATGAATTTTTTCATTTCCCCTTTATCCTTGTCATCAGAAATTTAAAATAATTATACCAATAAAAATAGTTTCAATCCATTCGCTCTTCTCCTGAGTTTTCGAGGAACAGAAGAGGAAAAATAAATATATTGAGAGTTTTTAATAACGGCGCAAATGCCCCAGAGGAAAAAAGGGAAAGACAAATTGTGAAAGAGTGGAAGGTTTTCAGGATGAGGAATATGAACGATCCCTCTCAGGTGGAGATGCAATCATCCTGTCAGAGTGGGGATTCACAAAGAGCGGGTCAGCCAACCCCTCAACCTCCCCTTTGCTGCCACCTTTAAGGTCTCTTCGAGGGAGGAATTCCTCCGGAATCTTGTTCTTTGACTCTCCTTACTGATTCCTGTTTAAATCCTCTCTCCCTGAATAGTAATTATTGTACTACTCAGTATTACTTAATTTATACTATTTTTTTCTTTTGTCAAGAGATTAGTATCTAGTTTTTTTAAAATAAAAATTCTGTTATTATCTATACATTATACTTTATAAATAAGCGGGAGGCCCAATTGCTCAAAAGATATCAAGTCCTGCTTCCAGACTGGCTGGAGGACTATACGAAGTATTTAGCGAATAAATATAATCTTAGCTTTTCCGAAATAATCCGAATACAAATGTGTTTCTCAACATTATCCGCTGTATGTTCTTTTCATCCAGAATATAAACCAGAGACTACAATCCAAGAAATTTCCAAATTGGCCAAAGAAAATATTGAATCCAATTTGGGCAGAGAAGATTTGAACAAATTGATATCCAAACTCTATTTTGAGACAAGGAAAGCCGCCGAATACAGACTCAAAAAAGAAAAAAACTAAAAGAATTGCCAAACCCTGACCTCTCTTAATCTAATAATTTTCTTTCGGTTTTTATCCCTCATGCCATTTCATCCCATTCTGACTCGACTTCGGGTCCATTGACTTTTAATAAAGCCCCGACAAAGATTCATCAGAAAACCTCAGTGATCAAGTCTAACCGAAACCGAAAGAGAAAGAGAAAATCTTCTTGTTTTTTGCAGAATATCTGCTATCATCTAATTCTCATTCACGCATCATCAGGAGGGCCAAATGCTCAAAAGATATCAAGTCCTGCTTCCAGACTGGCTGGAGGAATATATTAAATTTTTAGCTGATAGATATGATTTAAGCTTTTCTGAAGTAATCAGAGGAGAACTTTGTGTCGCAATCTTAAACATGGTCCCCCACCTCTTTCCAGAGCTCAAATCAGAAATGAGTGGCAAAGAGATTGCTTCATTAGTGAAAAAAAATCTTGAAGAAGAAATGGAACAAGAAGAATCACATAGATTACTGTCAAAGCTCTATTTCGAAGCCAGAAAAGCAGTCGAATACAGACTCTCCAGAGAAAAAAAACAAAAAAAGAAATAATTCATTTTACTTCTTCCAATCCTCTCATTCCTCGTCTATCAAAAAGAACTTCATACACACCTTAAAAAACAGGGATCTCTACAAACAGCATTTATCTTCTAGCGAATAAATTGAAATTTTTTTCTTTGAATCGCGTCAGTCCTTCTGGTTTTTCTCTAGAAAGCATAGGAGGAGATTTGAGTGGCTTTTGGATTAATTTCTGGAATTCATGTCATGCCTGCATCTTTTTCGATAATTCAAAGTAACGAAAACAGGGAAAACAAAAATAAGAATCAACACAGTTCCAGTAACGATTGGGCCAAAATGGATCATTGAATGGCTAAAAGCCACAAGAGGAAGGAGGTGCGTTCGAACAGTAACCCTCACTATTTTGCGTCTCGCAATATTCTTAGCGATGAAGGGTGAATACTTATAATACTGGATAACCAGCCATCGACCCAGGTGACTCTGCATAAGGTATTTGTCTCTGAAATCCCGAAGGACCTCAACATGAGGGTGCAGAGGAGAACCATAGGCCGCTGTGGCAATGAAACAATCCAGCTCCCAAAAAGACTTCTCCTCTTCTCCTTCAATTCCACCGAAAGAAGCGGCTATTAATTTATCTCCGTCCATAGTAATGGTTATCGGATTTTCCGAACCCGTGGCATCCACACTCCATCCTTTGAATTCATAGTTTTCCTCAGGAATGGCTGTTATTCTCACCTCTGTCCCAGAACCATATACATGTGTTCCTGGCGAAGGATCAGTTGT
>JASFPJ010000388.1:0-3198 GCA_050116035.1 Candidatus Aminicenantota bacterium
CCTCCACATCACGTGCATGGGTGAAGTTATGCCCATTTCCCTGTGACTCAAGGTTCTTTAACAGATCAGTGAGTGTCAAAATTATATTGATTATATGGAATTAAAATCAAGGATTTTCCCTAATCCTCGAAGTTGTTGATTAAGTGGTATGTGTTTATAAAAAGTTTTTCGATGAATGACTCAATCCTGCCACCCCTTTTTTATTCTTGTTAGGAATATATTTTATTGATTCTCTTCCATTTTGTGTGTGTAAGATTCAACTTAGATAACTCAGAAGAGTATTCAGGGATGGATGAAGCGACATCGGAAGATTTAGCCTTACTGAGTCACTTTGGAGGGGGAACAGCTCCACTTTCCCGCTTTATTCATACCTCAATGAATCCGCTGGATTGGCAAAGGCAGCCTTGAGTGATTGATAACTGACCGTGAGCAGGGCGATGATCAGAGCCAGAACGGCTGAAAGCACAAATGTCCATAATCCAATATTAATCCTGTACGCGAAGTTCTGCAGCCATCTGCTCATGACAAAATAGCCAATCGGCCAGGCGATTGCAGCTGCCACTGCAATACATTTCACATACTCCGATGCTGTAAGAGCCAGGATGCTCTTCAAATCAGCACCAAGGATCTTTCGTATACTGATTTCTTTTTTCTTCTGTTCTGATACGAAGGACGCCAGACCGATCAATCCCAAACAAGCGATAGAGAGGGCAATGAATGTGAAAATATTGAAACTCTGTCCCAATTTCTGCTCGGCCTTATAAATCCTGTCAATCCTCTCATCCAGAAACGCGTATTGAAAAGGAAATTCAGGAGAAAACTCTTTCCATTTTTCCTCGATGTAACCCAGTGTGCTCGGAATATTAGAAGGATTGACTTTGATAGAAAAGAAGTCAATCTGCCAGTTGCGATGATACATGAAAACTAAGGGATCAATTTCTCTATGCAGCGAATGAAAATGAAAATCCTTTATCACGCCTATTACAGTCCACTCTTTCCCTTGGAAAGTCAGTTGTTTTCCGGCAGGGTTTTCCAACCTCAAATCTCTCACCGCTGTTTCATTCAAAACGATAGCCTGATCTTCATCCGTGAGGAAATCTTCTGAAAATGTCCTCCCTTCCACAATCCCGATATCATAAACATTAAAAAAATCGTAGTCCACATAGGTGTAGCTCAATGATAATTCCCTTTCCTCTCCTCGGTCGTCCCACCTGACCGTAGAGGATCTCCGTACGGTTGAGGGCAAGTCGAGCGAAGCGGAAACTTCCACTATTTCGGGATGATTCATTAGCTCCTTCTTGAATATCTCCGATTTTTTTTCGAGGTTTCTATCCATGGTATAGACTGTGACGATTTGTTCCTTATCAAATCCTAGGTTTCTGTTTCTGATGTAACTGAGTTGGTTGTGGATCACCAGTGTGCAGATAATCAGGATTATTGATATCACGAACTGGACCACGACCAAAGAGTCTCTGAATACAACCGATCCTTTGGAACCGATCTTCAATCTGCCCTTGAGAATCTGGATGGGATGAAACGAGGAAATAATAAAAGCCGGGTAGCTCCCGGAAAGGAATCCTATCAAGACTGAAAAGCCCAGATAAACGAACAGAATCTCCGGATTCAAGAATGCGCTTGATGTCAGATTTCTATTGATCAGAATGCCAAATACCGGGAGAGCAAGCTCGATCATTAAAACTGAGATAAAAAAAGCAAGAAGAGAAAAAACCATGGATTCACCCAGGAATTGTTTGACCAGCTGGGATTTATGGGCCCCAACCACTTTCCTCATCCCGACTTCAACAGCCCTTTTCGCAGAGCGCGCAACAGACAGGTTTACATAGTTTAAACACGCGATGACCATAATGAAAAAGGCTATGGCCGAAAACAGATAGATATTTTTAATGTCGTTGTTCGTTTCCAGCTCAAACCTTAAGTTTCCCCCTAAATGGATATCCGTCAAAGGCTGGAGATGAAGTTTGTCTGATGACCACTCTTCGCCCTTGTATTTTCTCAAGAATGCTGGAAATTTTCCTTCCAGGTCTACGGGATTTGCATTTGATTCCAACTGGATATATGTTTTGGGCTCATAATAGCTCCACGTTTCAACCGCATCTCTCCCTCCGTACTTCAGGGTGTACAGCGTATTGTACGACACCAAAAAATCAAACGTGAAATGAGAATTTTTAGGAATATTTTTGAGGACACCATTAATTTTATAGCCGTATTTTTTATCACCGTACCATACTTTAATCCGAAGCGTCTGGCCCATCGGATCCTGGTTACCAAAATATTTTTCAGCCATTTCCTGGGTGAGAAGGACGGAAAAGGGCTCTGTCAATGCAGTGTTTCTATCCCCGGAAACAAGCGGAAAAGTGAACATTTCTAAAAAATCTTGATCAGCGTAGTATATGCCATCCTCATTAAACAGCTTTGAATCAAACTCGACAACACCGTGTTCGTCATTGCTTTTCACTCGTGTGGCCTTGATAACTTCAGGAAAATCTTCCTTTAATGCGGCGGCCAGGGGATGCTCGGATGAGTTAAACCAAACCGGAGTCCCTTTTTCTTCTCTCACGGCCCGGTAAATATGTTGGGCATTATCATGGTACTTATCGTAGCTGAATTCATACCGGATATAGAGCAGTATCAATATGCAGCAGGTCAAGCCGATAGCCAGGCTGACAATGTTAATAAAGGAATATCCTTTTTGGGCTTTTATGTTTCTTAAAGCAATTTTTAAGTAATTCTTGAGCATAGGATATTTCCTCTTTTATACAAGAATGCAATTAATATACCAATTTTTTACTTAAGGAGAGGTTGAACGTTTATTATGGATGCGATGACTGGAGAAGTGTTCGCTGGCGTAACAAACAGTGTACAGTAACGGACGATTGACGTGAGCTGAAAAACGGCCAATTTTCTGAATCTGATGGGGGCGCTTGTTATTTTTCAGTGCATAAATGGATTCGGACAAGGTTCGAATATTAGTTCTATTAACGCTGTTCCCCTCTCATTTTGGGAAGGTTTTGCTCATATTTAATTTCTGTTTCCACTGTGAAAAATTTATAGTTGTCATAGATAAATGTGGTTAAGAATCTGGGATGCTGTTTATCGGCCTCAGTTAGGTAGATGTCTTTGATTAGCTGTCGGCTGGGAAATCTAACGCCGTTCTTTTCCACTTCGTAAAAAACTTCC
>JASFPJ010000389.1:0-3191 GCA_050116035.1 Candidatus Aminicenantota bacterium
GACAGCGGCAGCTACTGCCATCCCGCAGGCAGGGGGTAGCCACCAGTAGTCAAGAGGACTGGTTTTTAGAATGAAACTGCCTATCATGTACCCGATGATAAATCCACCTATAAGGCCGGCCAGAGCTCCGAAATTCCTAAAGATAAATTTTAAGATTAAATAAAACATATTTTTCCTCGGTAAATAATCATTTCCAGAACAAGCGCCTCATTGAAAAACGGCATTTTGTGCAGTAGCGGATTTTTTCATTGGTAAAGGAAGGAAGGGAGTGCTTCTTGCATACTGTAGCTCCGCAGTTCTCGCAGGTGTCCAGGTTTTTTTTGTGGTCTTGGCACACCGTGCGGTTGCAGATCTGGCAGGCTCCGGCAACCTCTTTGCTACACTTGCAGTCGGGTTGAACGATATTTTCGATAATAATGTCCTCCACCATCCCGTTGGTGTTGTGTGGCTGGAGCTTGGCATTTATCTTGGTTATAGGCATGTTTCCGAAGGATTGACTTAATATTCGAATGAAGAATTCCCTTCCTGAGAAATCGCCGTTGTTCTCCTTGAACTTTTCGTTGAGGAATTCAAGGACTTCTTTTTCGGTCATTTTTTTCTCCCTTGTAATTGACTTTCCATTCCCGCTCCATGGAAAAGGAAATGAGATGGGCGCCCGACTTCTCGAAGAATTTCTCCCAGAAGCTCCTGAGGGATTTGTAGTATCTCAATGTTTTTCCGCAGGGACTGGCTCCCAGGACCCATACTTCCACGCCGTCCAGCCTGGGAATCAAATCCGCTTCCTCTACTTCCCTGAGGATTTGTTCGTCGATAAAGGAAGGATTTTCCAGGTCAAACCCACTCGTATTTCGCATGTCGCTGAGAATGATCAATTTTTTTGTTCCCTGTTCCTCGCTGAGCATGAATGAAACAAGATTCAGACATTCAATTATGCTTGTACCTCCTGCAGTCGGCTTGAGGTCGAGCTTTTCCAGCTTCTCCATAAGGGTCAGCTTTGCCCTTGCCAGCTTTTCGCCGAACGCTCCCTTATCCTCAGGCAGATATTCGTCCAGGATGATGTAAGGCTTTTCGAAGCTCTTCTCCGTAATAGCAGTGATTTTCAGCCTGGTTCCAGGCTCGATTCTTTTGACGATGTCGTGGAGTGCCGAAATGTTTTTCTGGAAATCGCTTCTCCCCGCGTAGTCTACGCTGAGACTCGATGTTGATAGATCAATCAAAATGTTGACAGACTGCCTTTCGTACCCCCTGGCAATTGCAACAACGAGGAACAATAAAAGCAACAGGGCGAGAAGCACCGCGAAAACGGGAGAGAGCCTGAAACTGCGTTTCCTCGGCAGGTCGTCGTTTAGTCCTATGTAGAATTCGGCCATACCGTTTCTTACAAGGAATTCGAGTTCCTCAAGCATCATCTTGGCATGAAGAATTTTCTCCTCTGTCCTCTTGATTTTCCTTTCCAGAATCAGGACGTTCCCCGAGGTTATCACTTTCGTCAGTGCCTGATGGAGCACTATGCCCATGATCATGCTCAGTGCGATTGTCATCGCGGCCATCACAAAGGGCAGGTAGGAAGTTTTTTGATAGAATCTCTCGGCGGTATCAATTTGCTCCCCCAGTTCCTGCCCGGAGGTTTGAGCCTGCAACAGCGCTCCTCTGGTGTGGGCGAGAAGCACTCCCGAAAAAATGATAAGAATCAGAGAAAAAATAAGGATATACAGAAGATATTTTTGGTAGGATTCAGGCTTAATCTTCTTTATCTGAGACAAAAATTTATCTGTGGTGATCATGCCGATTATGGAAATCGCGCCCGCGATCAGCAAATTCTCGAAGGTCAGCCCGTAGGGGGAAAGCGTCCATTTCAACAGGAAGAACTCGCCTGCTAACAAAAGAAGACAGAAGGACAAAAAGAACATCCCTTTTAAAAATATAATCTTGTGAGCGGCAGAAGAGAGCCCTTCGCATATTGCATCCTTTTTTTTCCTGAACTCCTCCCTCAGCTTTACTAAAAAACTCCCCCTTATATTCCACTTGTTGGTATCCTTATTTTGAGTAACCTCGAGTTTGTTCTGGGTGTTTTCAGCTACCTCCTTCTGTTTTTCAGGAGGTTTCTTTTGCGCCTTGTGACCCTGACGGCGGCACCACAAAATAATGTTGCTCATCTTTGCACCTCCTTAAAATCATCGAATGGTAAGAAATCCATTTGATGGTTTTCTTTCATTGAGGATTCCTTTATTGAAACGATGATTTGGTTCAGCACTTCGATAATGTTTTCGTTTCCCCAGATATCCGAAGGAAACTCGATTTTCACGCTTATTTTCGCATCGCCCAGAGAAGTTTTGATGTTTTCACATGAAAGCTTAAAAATCCTGGGGCTGGAACGCTTTTCTTTGTTATTTTTCCTTTTTGCGGTTAATTTTCTTATTGTTCTGACGGATTCTTTCTTCTGCATGAGCTCTGATCGTAATTTCCTGTCCCCGATTTTGACCAGTTCCACTATCTGCGACCGCGATAATCCTGACGTAAGAATTTTTTCAATCTCCTCGTCCGTAAGCTTTTTTAACGGACCAAGAATCTCAGAAAGATAAGTCTCAGATTTGTGAATTCTCTTCGCCAGTTCTTTCTGTGTTAATCCCGCTTCTATTAGTAAAGATCGATATAGCAAAGCCAGTTCCAATGGTTTTATCTCCTCGCGTTGGACATTGTCCGAAACGGCCAGATCGTGAATTTCTAAAGGCATTATTTTTTTCCGCAGGAGAATCCTGCAAAGGACCGAATTTTTATTCAACATTTTCAGGCTTTTCACCCTTCCAAATCCCAACACAAGAATCAGCTCGTTGTCCTCGCTGGAATAGACTGCCGTGGGCGGATTAAGAATGCCCTTGTGTAGAATATCCTGAGTCATTGATTTTAATTTCTCCGAATCTCTGGATGTCCTGAAGTCGAACCTTTTTTCTACTTTCAGAATGTCGAGAGGAATGAGCCAGTGATCCCTGATTTTCTTGCATCCCTTCTCCATTAGCTTCTTCTCGGCTTCTTTGATAAGACTTTTTTCTATGTCGTTACTCATTGCTGTCTCCTTTTTTTAAGGAAATCTGATTCATAAAAAATAAAAAGTGTTTTATCAGCTCTCTTGGCCGATTTATTGGATTTTGAATGACGAAATCTTCATTCTCTTTAGCCTTCAGAATTTCAAG
>JASFPJ010000390.1:0-3183 GCA_050116035.1 Candidatus Aminicenantota bacterium
TTCATCATCAGCGGGGTGACGCTTGCCTCTTTAGTGATTCTCCTGATCATTTTTGTTTTATTCATCTACTTCAACAAATCGTTCGTGAAAAATTATCTGGAAAAGTCAGTGTCTAGAAGAAATGGAATTCAGATGACAATCGGGAGGCTCGATTATACTCTCTTCCCTTTGCACGTCCAGGCCGATTCGGTCAAGGTAACTCAGGTTGTAGGTGGAATGGAGGTGGATGTTTTTCTCAGTCAACTGAACGTCAAAGGCTGGTTTGGCCGATTAGTTGGCCGAAAAAAACCCTTTCTTGAATCTATCGATGTGGCTGATGCATCCCTTCGTATCCATATAAAAGAACTGGAAGAGAAGCCGATAGATTATCAAATGATCATGCGCCAAATCCAGGATGCCTTAAGTAATTTGGAACAAGTGAATGTGGAGGGCTTTTCCGTCCAGTATATCATGCCCACAAGCCGCTATGATTTGGGAAGAAGCAGTTTCTTCTTATCTGAATCAGATAAAGAAGGGGAATTTGTTTTTTCTCTAAACAGTGAGAAAATCGAATTGGATAATTCGCCCCAAAAGTTCTTTGTCGCAGGTTCGATTCAGTCATCAGGAAAATTTTCGTTCCTGGGCCAGCCATACTTTGAAGGAGATGTGGTGCTCACTCCCTCAAAGTTCGATTTCAGGGATGAGTCACTCCAACTGTCAGAAGTCACTGTCGGGATAAAGGGTGAATTCCCTCCGGATAAAAAGACCGTATCTTTCCCCCAGCTGACAGTGAGTATTCCTTCCATCGTGGACGTTTCAGCTTCTCTCGAAATGGACATGAGCGAAGAATCCTCACTCTTTTCTTCGGCTCAAATTCATATAAAGAAATTGAGTGATGCCTATATGTTATTCGAACCTTATTTGAAGCCTTATATTCCTTCCCCAATAGAATCTTTCGCAGTCAAAGGATCAGCGTATCTGGAAGGAGAATACCGATCCATCCGCACTCCTGGAGATGAAAAGACAGAACTCAAGGGGATGATGAGGATCGAACCCACTCAAATCCTTTGTGTGACTTCCGCGTTCGATTTCAAAGGCTCCATTTCCGGAGAATTCAGGACAAGCGGTTCTTTTCCTGACATGGGACTTTCCGGATCATTAGACATCGAAGAGGGAAGTCTGTCTCGCGATGATATAAACATACAGGGTTTTTCTCTGGAACTTTCACTCGATGGGACGAGCTCTTCTCTAGAAGTGTCCCGTTTCAAAGGCAGCCTTCTCGACCTTTCATATTCTTCAAAGGACAGAAATGTCGATTTGGAGAAGGTCGGATTCGATGGTCAAGGCAGTATAGATATCGCTGGGAGGAAAGTGAATTTAGCCCGGCTGGATGTCCAGATTCCATCTCTGACACCCGTTCAGATGAATGCGGTGGTTGACCTCCAGCCTCGTGGCGAGAAAACTGTCCGTCTGAAATGCTCAAAATTGGATTCATCGGCAATATTGAACCTGTTTTCATCGTTTATCCCCGAAAACGTGATGGAATTGGAGCCGATGGGTCTTTTTGATCTCGATGTGCTGGTGAGTCAGTCTCCGGAAACCGAGGAACAATGGAATGTTTGGAGCACAATAAATTTATCAGGGGCGGGGTTCCATAATGAGTCATTCACTTTTGCCAGCGAATCTCTTCACCAAATGATCGTTTTCGAGGGGAAATACAACCCATTCAAGCAGCTCATGACATTTTCGGCTGATTTGGACCTTTCCAAGGGAGAATCACTCTGGAATGCCTATTACGTGGACTGGAGTCAGAGTCCTTTCCAGCTAAAAATGTCCGGCGTCTACCATATTCCTCTCAATAAGCTGGATGATTTATCCATGGAGACATCTCTTTTTTCTGAGGGGAAAATAAATGTTCAAGGTTCGTTGAGCTTTGATGAACCTTCCTTGATGGATTTGATGGTTTCCGCCTCCAAATTAAACCTCGGTTCGCTGTATTCTTTTTTATCTCAGGGGCAACCGATTGAAGAGTATGCGTTGGATTTCGGAGGCGATGCAGAAGCTAAAGTGCGCATGAAAATGGAGAATAACAGCCTTTCACTCGATGGACAGTTCTGGATCAAGGATGGCTCTGTGAAGAACGAAGATAAAAACCTTTTAATAGACGGAATACAGGCAGATATTCCTTTTTATTATGAAAATCCGGTCAAAGAAAGCGCCAGGGAAGATTCCCCCGTGAAGGACGGGTATTTCAGAGTCAATAAATTCGAGACTCCGGCTCTTTCCCTTGCACCCTTCCAGCTCGATATACACGCTAGAACAAATGGGTTCAGGCTTGAACCTTTGACGCTGGACATGCTCGATGGGAAGGCCACATTAGGGAAGACTGACTTTACTATAGACCCTGAGCTCCCCAGTATTAGCGGAATTCTCTCCTTTTCTTTGAGTGACATCAATCTGTCAAAGCTTCCTGTGCAATCCGAGCAATTCAGCCTGAACGGTGTAGTCCAGATGGATTTTCCTCGTGTCGAGTTGACTCCTGATGAGATATTCACTGAAGGAAAGACTGAAGTTGAGATGTTTGACACGATTATAATGGTCGAGAATATACACGTCACCAAGCCCTTTACCAAAAATCGAACCATTTCTTGTGACGTGAAGTTTGCTGATTTGAATTTAGAGATGCTGACGGATTCTATTCCGTTTGGGAAGGTGACTGGCATTTTAAAAGGAGAGGTCAAAGACCTCGCCATTTCTTACGGGCAGCCGGAACGGTTCATATTATCTCTGGAGTCGATCAAGAAAAAAAGAGTCCCTCAGAAGTTCAGCCTGGGAGCAGTCAACGACCTCTCGATCATCAGTTCAGGAGAAGGATCTGCAGTGGCCTCGAATAAAGGCTTCACCCGGTTCATCTCCGAGTTCGGGTATGCAAAGATCGGGATCTTTTGTTCGCTGAAGAATGATATGTTCACGCTGAGAGGAACCATCAGGGAGAAAGGAGTGGAGTATCTCGTCAAGAGGTCTTGGCTTTTTGGAATCAGTGTGGTAAATAAAAAAACTCGGAATCGGATCCGGTTCAAGGATATGATGAGCCGGCTGGAGAGGATTGGACAGTCCGAGGGAGCGACAACTAAAAAAAAGGATTTGTGATATAATAAAATAACAAATTTATTTAAGTGAGGGCTAAAATGAAATCAAAATCCT
>JASFPJ010000391.1:0-3154 GCA_050116035.1 Candidatus Aminicenantota bacterium
CATTGGTTCCTCATGTCGATTTGGCTTTCGGAAAAAATGTTTGTTATCACTTCAGTGTTTACTCTAAAATAAGCAGCAAGGATATTGGAGGAGCGATGGGATTGGCTCAACATATCCATAACGATTAATGTCTCTTCCTGGTGCCATGGGAAAGAAAACATACATAAAGACAGGTCAAGCCGAGTTTGATGACTTTATTCCTAAAATTCAGTCTTTTCTTGAACAGGACTCCCTTGATCTGATCATCGATGGAAAGAAGATCAGAGGCTACAGGACTCCTGACACAAAATCCATCTGGATAAGGGATTTTAGTGACATACTCAGAGGAGTGAAGTACTTTGAAGAAGACCTCCAAAGCACTATAGACCATTTTGCAGAGACGCAGGCAGAGACCGGCCGGGTATTCGACTATTTCACGACTTTTCCTGAAAAACTTCCCTGTGAGCGGGAGAACTGGACAAAGTACGTGCGTGTTCCCGTAGAGGCGGATGTCGAGTACAGGTTTGTTAAAGCCGCTTTTCTGGCCTGGCAGGCGACTGGAGATGACCAGTGGATTAAAAGGTTATTGCCGAAAATGGACAAAGCTCTTCAATATGTTCTCACCCATCCCTGGTACTGGGATAAGGATAAAGGGCTTGTGAAGCGCGCCTACACCATCGACACCTGGGATTTTGCCTACACCTCAGGAGCCCACGACTGGCTTCAGTTCCAGGTCACCGATGACACATTCTGGGGAATCATGCACGGGGATAACAGCGGCTATTATGAGGCTTTCCGGATCATGGCTGTTCTCTACGATCATTTTCAGAATAATAAACTCTCCAAATCCTGGCTCGACCGCGCGGAGGCTCTCAGGACGAAGATGAATCAAGCGTGCTGGAACGGGAGTTTTTACACTCATTTTGTGAAGCTGACTCCGGTCTCCATCCCAGGAGTGGATGAGTCTATGCAGTTGAGTTTGAGCAATCCCATGGCTATCAACAGGGGCGTTGCCACCCATGAGATGGCTGTGTCTATCATCCGGGAATACAGGAAACGAAGAGAGCAGTCGGAGGCCTTTGCGGAATGGTTTTCGATTGATCCGCCATTTCCTGACGGGATTTTTGGGGATAAAAAACTCAAGAAAGGGGCTTACGTCAACGGCGGAATCATGCCTCTTGTCGGCGGTGAGCTGGCAAAGGCGGCCTTTGACCATGGATTTGAAGAGTATGGAGTGGACATCCTGAGGCAATACTCTCAGATGATTTCGAAGACCGGAGAAACGTACCTCTGGTATTTTCCCGACGGCACACCCTCCACTGTGGAAACAAGCACCAGCCCTGAAGCCACTCCGACAGATGGCTGGGGCTCGAGCGCTATGCTCTACGCCTTCCTGGAAGGACTGGCCGGCGTGGAAGACAAACTCAAACTGTTCAAAAGGATTCGCCTGTCGCCCCGCTGGCTGGCCGCTGGGGTGGACCGGGCTGAAGTCCAGGTGAGCTATCGCCATTCGGATGATGTCATTCACTATACTTTTCAGCAGAAAGAAGGCCATGTGCGACTCGATGTTCTTTCCCCGCTATCAGAAGTCGCATTTCACGTCTTGATTCCAAAAAGCTCTGCAGCGGACTCTGTATCCATAGATGGAAAAGATGTTGAATTCACGAACGTTCAGGTAGAGGAAAGCTGTTATGTGGATTTCAAGGCCAATATTGAGGAGGAGGCGGCTGTAAAAATTAATCTGACGAAACGGGGATGAATATGAATTGCAGGAAACACTATCTAATTCTCCTCGCGCTCAGTCTTTTCATCTCACTCATTGGATGCACTCGCCAGCAGGAAGAGGAGAAAGCCTACAGGGAAGTCCTGATGTCGGCGGGAGAGGTGATAACCAAGATGGCATCCGCATGCATCAGCCATGCCCGGTCGTATATCAATGTCAGGGAATATGCCCGAGTCACCGGAGAGGATTTCGACACGATTAAGGATAAGATTCTCGGAAAGGAATTTCAGGAATTACAGGCTCAACTAAAAGCAAACAAGGTGAAGATCGATGAATTCATGGAGGGATTGGAGGAGCCCCCTTCACCACTCTCTGAGATGTATGAAAAATTATTCGAGCTTCACGCACTCTATTCAAAGATACATACGTTGGCTGTGAGCCCTTCCGGTTCAATGGATGAATACAGTGATTTGATCAATGACTTGGAGAGTCAGATGAAGGATTTGAAATCCAGGCTGGATTGGCTTTATGCGCAATGATCCGTTTTTTTGAAAGAAGCGAAGGAGGAGAATATAATGCCCTCAGAAAAAGAACAGAAAGTCTATGAGACGTTGAATAAACTTGACATTTCTTATATCCGTCACGAGCATCCTCCAGTCTTCACAGTGGAAGAAGCCGAACAGCACTGGGAAAACATCACCGGCGCTCACTGCAAGAATCTTTTTCTCCGCAACAAAAAAGGGAACCGTCATTATCTGGTTGTGCTGGATAGCTCTAAAAGAGCGGATCTGAAAGCGCTGGAACGACAGCTCGGGGAAGACAGGCTCAGTTTTGCCTCCCCCGAACGAATGATGCGGTACCTTGGATTGGAGGTCGGCGCTGTCTCACCTTTCGGCTTGATCAATGACACTCAAAAAGAAGTTCAGGTCATCATCGACCAGGATCTAAAAGGAGCGGACAGCATCAATTTTCATCCCAATGTCAACACCGCAACAATCGGATTGAGTTTTTCGGATTTTGAGAGATTCTTATCGTTCTGTGGCCAACCTATCCGTTTTCTTCGGTTTTAACGCTTTGATTTTCTGGTGGATTCTGTGGCTAGGACTGGCTGTAGCATTTACCAGGAAACTGAGATTCAACTCAAAATCTCAATAGCCAGATAAAGCCTCATTCCTTTTTTTATGCTCAGGGATGATTCCATTTATTATTGAGGGGGATTGTTGTGGAGTAGCTCTTTCAAGGTCAGGATGTCCCTCATGAGCCGAGCCTCACATACATGAGGCCATTCTTCCCTTTCCGTGATATCCAACTGGTCGGTCCGAAATAATTCTTCTGTTTGCTGGCTCAACTGGATAAGGCTTGAAAACTCTGATACTGTGAGGTCGGGAAACTCGGAGAGGAAGTCGAGGTCGAAAATAGGGAGATGGGTCCTTCCTCCGTGGTCCTCTATCG
>JASFPJ010000392.1:0-3153 GCA_050116035.1 Candidatus Aminicenantota bacterium
CATGTCATCACGCGTCAAGAAAATCGAAAATCTCAATGTCGAATTCGATGAACAAAGAATCCTCAGGCTTATCGGGTATAAAAAGAAATCCCATGAAATCAAAGAACCGATAAAAAAGCTGATCGCCGAAGAAAAAAAGAAACTGGAGTATCTGCTCCATCCCGCCTCCATCTTCACAATCCTGGATTACGAGGAAACGAACAAGCATCCTGTATTCAAGGATGCGGATAAAGTCGCGCTCTGTCTCTGCACGATCGGCCCTGAGCTCGAGGAAGAAATCAACCAGCTCATGGGGAAGAATGAAATGGTGCGGGCTCTGATCCTGGATTCATTAGGATCGGAAGCGGCAGAAGAAGTCGCCATCCAGTCTGACCGGAGACTGACAGATATTGCCAGAGAGATGAATCTCTGGCCGAGTAAAAGATACAGCCCCGGCTACGGAAAATGGGACGTCAAGGAGCAGCAGTACATTTTTCAAGTCTTACCCGGAAAGGATATCGGCGTCAGCCTCACAGAATCGTGCATGATGATTCCCCGGAAATCTATATCCTTCCGAATCAATTTTTACAAGAATAAAAAATTCACAACGAGAAAAAATACTATTTAAGGAAAGTCCGATGATAGAAACAATTAGGCCTAAGTTAGAATTTTTAAGCAAAGAACTCATCCTGAAAATTCTGGATGAAGCGTACGAGATATTGGAGAAACAGGGTGTCTTTGTCGAAAATCAGGAGGCATTGGCGCTTTTGAAAGACGCCGGGATGAAAGTCGATGATTCAACACAGAGGGTCCACCTCACACCCAAACTCATAGAAGATTCCCTCTCTTCGATCCCATCGATTGTTAAACTCTACGATAGAACAGGCGAAAAAGAATTCATAGTGGGAGAGGACCATGTTCATTTTGATCCCGGATCAACGGCCATCACAATCCTTGACAATGAAACCCAGGAAGAACGTAAGCCGGTGAGTGAAGACCTGGTCAAATTCCTCCGCCTCACGGATTGTATGGAGCATATTCACTTCCAGAGCACGGGAATCGTGAGCAGTGACGTGCCGGATCTAATCTCAGACAGCTACAGATTGTTCCTGGGCCTTCAGTATTCCGCCAAACCGGTGGTCACAGGAACGTTCCGTGTTGAAGGATTCAAGCCCATGCATGATATGCTCGTGGCGATCAGAGGAAGCGAGGAAAATCTGAGGCAAAAACCTCTGGCCATTTTTGACGCCTGCCCCTCCCCTCCTCTCAAATGGAGCAACCTCACTACTCAAAGTTTGATTGATTGTGCGCGAGCCGGCATCCCTTCCGAACTTATCTCTATGGGGATGACTGGTGCCACTTCACCGGTGACTATCGCGGGGACTCTTGTCCAGCATGTGGCAGAGAATCTCTCCGGACTGGTAATCTGTCAATTGGCTAAAAAGGAATCTTCTGTGATTTTTGGAGGTTCACCGTCCAGCTTTGATATGAGGAAGGGCACCACTCCCATGGGAGCCATTGAAACGATGATGATCGATTCGGCCTACACGCAGATCGGAAAATTCTTGAATCTTCCGACTCATGCCTACATGGGCTTGAGCGACTCAAAGATTAATGACTCTCAGTCAGGCTTCGAAACCGGAATCGGTGCTGTCCTGGCTGCTCTATCCGGTGTCAACGTCATTTCCGGACCAGGAATGCTGAACTATGAGAGCTGCCAGAGCTTGGAAAAACTGGTTGTAGACAATGAGATCTGCGGCATGGCTTACCGGCTGATTGAAGGCATTTCCCAGCGGGATGATCCCATAGCTAAAAATCTATTTGAAGGCTTCACCGCAGAAACTCAGTTTCTCTCGATGCCTCACACCCGACAGTGGTACCGGCAGGAACACACTTTCCCGAAAGTCGTTGACCGGGACACTTATGATTACTGGGTTTCTCTTGGCAGAAAATCTACAGTCGACAGAGCCTCTGAAGAAGTCGAGCGGCTTCTCAAAGAAAATCCCCACACACCCATGGATGAAAATATTACCAAGGAACTCCGGAAAATCATGCTGGCTGACGCACGCGACAACGGAATTTCAAACCTGCCTGAAGTCTAAAATCTAAGTCGGATCGCTAACTCTAAGAGGGGTCGCATAAGAGGAGTCTCATCTCAATATTCGCCATTTCTGAAAAAAGAGCTCACTGACTTGAAATTGTAAAATTGGAATCCACATTCAATTCATTGTGTCATTGCGAACGAAGTTCGGCAATCTCTTAAAAAAAAATTGGAAAAAAGGCCTATGGAAAAAGGGGCCTTTTGCACTCGCTCAGTAATTCGGTAACGTTTTTATAATGTCATTGCGAACGGAGTGAAACAATCTCAAAAAAAGAAATGCATTTTTTCCTATGGGATTGCCACGTCGCTTTGCTCCTCGCAATGACAGGTGAATGAGATTGCCGCGCTTCGCTCGCAATGACACATAAATCTTCAATATAACTACCAAAAGTGTTACCTAATTACTGAGCATAAAGACTTGCCCCCTTTTTTTATTTCTGGCTGGCGAGTCCTCCGGCAATCTCCCCCCCGTCAATGACGAAGAACTGACCGGTTATGAATTGAGCCTCATCCGAGGCGAGAAACGCAAAAAGAGCCGCCACTTCTTCCGGTTTGCCCAGTTTGCCGAGTGGAACTTTATCCTCAAAGGCGCGGAGCATCTCTGGCGTGTATTCGGCTTCCTGCATCGGTGTCAGGATGAAGCCCGGGCAAACGGCGTTGACTCGGATTGTTGGAGCTAACTCCAGTGCCATCGAGCGGGTTAGCTCGACAACTCCGGCCTTTGAAGCATTGTAAGATGCATAATGGGCATAGCCCATAAGAGCGTTGGTCGAGCCCATATTCAGGATAACACCGCTCCCTCCTTCAAGCATCCTTTTCGCCGCTTGCTGGGCAACGAAAAAGATTCCGGTGAGGTTTACCTCCAGCATTCTATTCCAATCCTCTGGAGATATTTCCAGAAAAGATTTTCTTTGGCTGATGCCCGCATTGTTAATCAAAACATCCAATCCTTCTAACAAGCCATCCAGCTCTTCAAAAGCCTTAGCGACGGCCTGGGCATCTGAAACATCACAGTGAATAATTCCAGAAAGTGAAGGCATTTGACTCTGGATATGGCGAAGACTCTCCTTATC
>JASFPJ010000393.1:0-3152 GCA_050116035.1 Candidatus Aminicenantota bacterium
CATTAAATTAGCCTGGCGGAATATCTGGAGAAACTGGCACCGGACAGTCCTGAGCTCCCTGGCCGTGGCCTTTGGAATGATCTCCATCATCTTTGCAAACAGCTATATCAAAGGCATGACCGAAAGTGTCTATAAAAACTTGATCGAGACAGAGATCGGACATGTGAAAATCGCCTCCAGAGAGTTCTTGAGACTGGACCGGGTACTACCCAAGGAGCATCTCGTCTACAACACTCAAGAACTTAAAACCAAGATCTCCTCGCTCCCGGGGATATCCGCCCTAACAGAAAGGATCAAATTCCATCTCATCCTCTCCTCTGAAGACGAAAACGAGCCCTGCTTAGGCATCGGAATCAATCCGGAACAGGAGACAAGCTTTTTTGACCTGAGACCGCATGTAATCCAGGGAAGCTACTTTCAAGAATCATCAGCGGAAATGCTTATCGGCGACGGGTTGGCTCAAAAATTGGGAGTCGGACTCGGCGATGAGCTTCTGGCTGTGACCACGGATATCAACTACTCCACCTACGCAATGACTTTCAGGGTGGTCGGGATCTTTAAAACTAATTTTATATTCATGGATAAGAACTTCTTTTACATCCCCATCGAAAAAGCCCGGGAGCTCCTCGATTGTCCCGGAGCCGCCCACGAAATCCTCCTGATGCTCGAGGATGCGGAGAAAGCGCCTGAAATCTCATCTGGAATCCAGACTATCCTCAAAGAAAAAGGATTGGATGAAACACACACCGCTGTCCCCTGGCAGGACAATTTTTTCATGACTTACATGCCCTTCGCGAGCTTCATTTTTGGAGGCATCCTGCTGATCATCATGCTTATCGCCGCCCTGGTCATCCTGAACACCATGCTGATGGCCGTGCTGGAAAGAACTCACGAGATCGGGATCATCAAGTCCATGGGAATGAGGAATGGCGGGGTGGTGGGCCTGATCCTTATAGAGTCGACATACATAGGCCTTCTGGGAGTGTTCATCGGCGGATCGATAGGCAGCGGTCTGTCCCTGCTCGCCCAGAACACCGGACTGGATTTTACAAAGATGATGGAAAAAATGGAATTCGAAATCGCTCTCTGGTCCGGTGTCATCTATCCCAAGTTCACCCTGAGTATTCTTCTTGGCGCAGTGGTGTTCGGCCTGCTAACCACACTCGTCGCCGCCTTTTACCCGGCCAGGAAAGCCGCACGGCTGGAGCCGGTGGAGGCTCTGCGAACGAGCTTGAAATGATCGAAAAATAGATATGAATCTAAAACAGAAGGAAAAAATAAAGATGAAAAACAGGGAGAACCAAAGGGCAATCATGACTCATTTCTTTCTGGTCAGCCTGATAATCCTGTGTGTGATTCCGAAAGGCACGCCCGGACAGGAGTTGACCGCTGAAGCGATTCTTGCCCGAATAGACGATAACATGGTGTATGAATCTGCCTATTCCGAAATGGACATGATCATCACCATCGGAAAGAGAGTCATCAAGAAGGAACTTGTCAGCTATGCAGAGGGAATCGATAAGTCCTTTGTCGAGTTTCTGAGCCCCGCAAGGGACCGGGGAACAAAGATGTTGAAGGTCGGAAAGGTCCTCAAGATCTATTTTCCTTCCGCCGAAAGAGTGATGCGCCTCTCCGGCCACATGCTCAAGCAGAGCATGATGGGATCGGACTTCTCCTACGAAGACATGATGGAGACAGCCGAAGAGCTAAAGAAGGAATATCAGGTCAAGCTCCTCGGGGAAGAAGTCTTCAACGGTTTTCCCTGCTATATCTTGGAGCTTACATCCAGGGACGAGAGCCGAACCTACTTCTTCAGAAAGATCTGGGTGGACAAGGAAAAATTCATCGGTCACAAAGCCGAGTTTTCCGCGAAAAGCGGCAAATTGCTGAAGGTCATGACTGTGAGCAATATCCAGTCCTTCCAGGACAGGTACTACCCGACCCGTGTGGTCATGGAAGACAAGTTGAGGAAAAATTCAAAAACCGAGATGGCGATCAAGAATATCCAGTTCGATGCGCCCATTCCGGAAGGAACCTTCACCGAAAGAAACCTAATGCGGAGATGAGAGGATCCCGTGCGGTTCAGGATTGGGGAGGCATGATGATCGCCCCGCTTTCGAAATCCCCGTAGACTTCCGCCTTTTCCTGCACGAAAAGCCGACCGACCAACGCGCCGGAGGCGGCATCCAGCTCATGATCCGTGCACTCCTTCTTCAACCCAGTTATCCCCAGCCGACGAAGCCCGTCACGGAGTCCTGAGAGGCTGCGCTTGGCGCGAGGAATATTCCAGATATCTTGAGCGCCACCCGGATAAATCTCCACAGCCCTGAATCCCTCCCCTTCCAGAATCTTTCGAAGCTTGATCCCCCTTTTGGTTAAAACTCTCATCGGACCCAGGGTGATCGGGAAAAACGGAATTTTCCGGCGCCTCAATTCCATGTCGCAGGGACGATAATGGCTGTCGTTTCTCTCATCGATGGACTTTCTGCCCGGAGGAAGAGTCAGAGGCGCATCGATGGCGATAAGGCACGGCTTTTCTTTTCTCACCCAATCCAAAATCTCCTCGTCTGAATAGAGAAGCATGGTTTCTGCTTTCAGTCCTTCAAGCAAACAGCCGCCACTCGGCCGGTGGGGCACACCAGCCAGGTCAATGCCGGCGATTTTGAACTCTTTTCTTCGCATCTTGTGCCCGAATCAGGAATACAGGAAGAACGCGGACAGGATTTATACCACCCGGATTTTCCGAAGTCAATAAAGAGACAAGCTATTTTTTCTTCAAGAAGGGGAACAATCCCTCATTGTTTTTATGTCAGGGCTGAAAACGACAGTCCCCGAAGAAAAAGGCGTCTGTTCTTTATGCTCAGTGATTGAGTAATACTTTTATTAATGCGACTGAGGATAAAAGTATTATCGCGAGCGCAGCTTGGCAATCTCAGATTTTTGTCATTACGAGCGCAGCTTGGCAATCTCAGATTTTTGTCATTACGAGCGCAGCGTGGTAATCTCTTTAAAATATTAATGAAATATTTTTTTCAGGAGATTGCCACGTCACTTCGTTCCTCGCAATGACATGAAGGTGAGATTGTCACGTCACTTCGTTCCTCGCAATGACATGAAGGTGAGATTGTCACGTCACTTCGTTCCTCGCAATG
>JASFPJ010000394.1:0-3147 GCA_050116035.1 Candidatus Aminicenantota bacterium
GAGGTTGAAAATCCAGGAAGAAATGAAGGGTTTAGCGGAAGAGATTGAAGAATCCCTGGAACCTCACCAGCTCTATCAGCTTCAAGAGTTTGTTCCCTGCATCATCCCTCCCAAAGGAGAGAAGCGGATCGGCCAGGCCAGAGACTACAAAGGGCTGGCAAGGAGTCTGGAAAGGATCAGGCGCATCCCCTCTCGTTTTTACCAACAGAGGAGGGATGAAATTGTGAGGAGAACTCTAGAAGGACTGAAACTCCACGCGCCGTTTTTTTCTGATTTGGACGAAGAAGAGATGAAGAGGCACATCGAGTCGATTTATGACGAAGTGAGAAATCTTGAAGATGCGGAATTTGAGATTCAAAAGGAACGACTGGCAGAAAACCTTATCTCTCCCTTTAAACCTGAAGTCCCATCGAATAACCTGATGCGGAAGATCGCGGGATTTCTTCTTTCTCCAGAGGTGATCCCTGTTCTGGAAGCAAGGATAGATAGAGGAGATTCTGCAGGAAGGTAGGAGACAATCCGGGTCAGGACTCACCATTAGACATCTTTTTCACGAATTCATCAGTTGCATTTCTTTACAATCAAATCATGATTTCCTCAAAGGCCGGATGTTGTTTATGCTCAGTAATTAGGCAACACTTTTGGTAGTTATATTGAAGAGTAATGTGTCATTGCGAGTGAAGCGTGGCAATCTCGTGTCCATGTCATTGCGAGGAACGGAGTGACGTGGCAATCTCCTATAGAAAAATGCATTTTATCCTATGAGATTGCTTCACTCCGTTCGCAATGACATTATAAAAACGTTACTGAATTACTGAGCGAGTACAGATGTCCACTATCGAGGCCTGACCCCTTTTGTCTTTTTTTATTCTTTTAAAAGGAAAAGATTTTTATAAAGGCTCTTCGGTTTCTCGGTCCATCGAATTCACAGAAGAATATTCCCTGCCATGTTCCGAGTGACAGCTGCCCCTTTTCGATGAGAATGTTGACCGATGAGCCGATCAGACTGGTTTTCACATGAGCCGGAGAGTTTCCTTCAGAGTGGCTGTAGGGGAGGGAATCAGGGACGATTTTCCGAAAAGCCATGAGGATATCTTCCTTAACAGATGGGTCAGCGTTCTCATTGATTGTCACTCCAGCTGTTGTGTGGGGGACATAGACAGAGCATATTCCGTTCTGGATACCTGAGGAAGAAACTTCCTCCATGACACTGCCCGTTATATCCACTAATGTCTCTTTGGATGGAGTCCTGACTTCTATGATTTTCATTTTAACCTCAGGTCTAAGGTTAGCATATTCGGTAGAGGTCTGGCTACCTTATGCGTGTATGAGGCCCGGGGAGGGAAGAAGCATGTGTGGTTGAGCTGGAGGAGGCATTGAAATAAAAAAATAAAAAAACTCTTGACAAACAAAGTGATTCGTTATAAGTTTAGCACCGCTGATACAATATTTTGTGTCTTAATTCATAAAAACATACAACATATGGATACTTACCGCTCATTTCTTTTTTTTGTTTGGGAAAAAAAACTCTTGCTCAGGCTTTACTCTTTTGGGTAAGGGGATAAATACAATAATTTAATATTCGACTGTTAACAGGGAAAGGAGGCACTCAATGCCGAGAGTCATTTCAAGAATCAAGAAAAGAGACGGCACTGTCACTGACTTCATTCAAGACAAGATCACAAACGCCATCTACAAAGCCATGGAATCTCACGGTCTCGTGGATAACGGCGCGGCCAAGTCAGCTTCCGATATCGTGACTTTCATGCTGGAAGATAAATTCGGCGGCTACACAGTTCCCTCGGTGGAGCAGATTCAGGATATAGTCGAAATGGTCCTGATGAAGCAGGGATTCCATGATGTGGCCAAGTCTTACATCCTCTACCGTGAAAAGCACAAAGAAATCAGAGAAGCCAAAGAGACAGGGATCAACTTAACCCGGCTGATCAAGGATTATATCAATGACGTGGATTGGAAAATCAAGGAGAACAGCAATGAAGGCGTGACGAGCTTTTCGGGATTGAACGCCAGGGTTTCAGGAGAAGTTCTATCCAATTATGCCTTGAATCAGCTCTACTCGGATAAAGTGAAAAGGGCGCACATCGAAGGTGACTTCCATGTCCATGACCTCTCCTATCCGATCGTTGGGTACTGTGCGGGCTGGTCCATGGAGAACCTCCTGAAAAAGGGATTTGGCCATGTGCCCAACCAGGTGCATTCCTTTCCTGCCAAACATCTGGAGACAGCCACTCTGCATATGGTGAATTTTATCGGCACGATGCAGGGAGAGTTTGCAGGGGCGCAGGCTTTCTCCAGCGTCGATACCTTTCTGGCTCCTTTTGTCAGAGCCGATAAACTGGATTATGAAAGCGTCAAACAGGATATCCAGAAGCTTATCTTTGGATTGAACGTTCCTTCTCGATGGGGTTGGCAGACGCCTTTCTCCAATTTGACTTTTGATTGGACTGTTCCCGGAGATATGAAGGATAAACCCGTTATTGTCGGAGGGGAAGAGCAGGATTCGACTTACGGCGAGTACCAGAAAGAAATGGACATGATCAACCAGTCTTTCTTGGAATTGATGAATGCGGGAGACCAGAAAGGACGTGTGTTTACTTTCCCCATACCCACCTATAACCTCACCCGGGATTTTGACTGGGATTCGCCGAATGCAAATCTTCTTTTTGAGGTGACGGCCAAGTACGGAATTCCCTATTTTCAGAATTATATCGGGACAAATATGGACCCCGGGGATATCCGAGCCATGTGCTGCCGCTTGAACCTAGACCAGCGGGAGCTCTTGAGGAGACCCGGCAACATGTGGGGACCCGGTGATTCCACAGGCTCCATAGGAGTTGTCACCATCAACCTGAACAGAATCGGCTTTGAAGCCACTGCACGGGATGAGTTCTTCACCAAATTGAAAAACGTAATGATTATGGCCAAGGAAGCACTTGAGACCAAAAGAGAAATTGTCAACAACATGCTGGCCAGGGGGCTTGTCCCTTACACCAGCGTCTACCTCGGTCATTTTGACAATCATTTCTCCACTATCGGCATTTGTGGCATGCATGAGACATGTCTGAATTTCCTGGGGAAGGGAATCGCGACTCCGGAAGGGAAGAAATTCACCATTAAAGTCCTCCA
>JASFPJ010000395.1:0-3122 GCA_050116035.1 Candidatus Aminicenantota bacterium
TGCCAAATATTGTCATTTATTTAGCCAAAAATCCACTGAGTAGTTTGTATTTAGTTTAATATCAATAACTTAATATTTATCCACTTGGCATGAAAATTGCTTATATATAAGCATCGACCGAGATTTCAAGGCGAGTCCTTACGAATCGCCTTAGAGTCGAAAAAAATAAAAGGAGGTTTTCAATGTTTAAAAAATTAAGAGGTTTTACACTGATCGAGTTGCTCATCGTTGTTGCCATCATCGGAATTCTTGCCGCACTTCTTATTCCCAATGCGATTACCGCTATCCAGAAAGCCAAGCAGAAAACAACCATGAAGGATATCGGCACGATTTCAACAGCCCTTGCGGATTATGTGACTGACAATGGCACAACCCCGGTTCAGAATGGGACCTATACGGCTGCTTCCGCCTTCTACACCGGCCTTTCCCCGTTCTATGTCAAGGTTCTCCCGATCAATGACCAGTGGGGGAATGACTACAATGCCTATTGTGGCGCTTCTGTGGTTGGACAGTACGGAATCGCCGCCGCGGGTGGAGACGATTTTCTCGTGGCTTCCTGGGGACGTGATAAGGCGGCTGAAGGCTTTGCTTTTGATGCGGCCAATCCCGAAGCGGGATTATACGTGGTCAATCAGATGGCCCATTTCAACAGAGACTTGGTCATGTGGAATGGCTCCTGGATTCGAGCGCCCAGGACAGCTGCAACTGGCTCATAATTTTGTTTAAGATTCTGCTGAATAGCCATAATTGATTTAAGAAAGGGCGATGCAGAACAGACTGCATCGCCCTTTCTTTTTCTTAGTTTGTGGTGTATAATCCCAGCCTAAGTACAGAGAGGAGACAATGATGAAAGGGAAAAGAGGATTCACCCTGATTGAATTGCTCATTGTCGTCGCTATCATCGGGATTCTCGCGGCGATAATCATTCCCAACGCATTATCCTCCATACAAAAGGCGAATCAGAAACAGACGATGAAAGACATAGTGAGCCTAGCCACCGCTTGTGCGAGTTATATCACCGAAGCCGGATATGCGCCTGATTATGGAAATCAGTCCGGGCCCCTCCAGTCTGGCTCCAATTTTGTGACCACAATTTCCCCGACCTTTATAAAGGTCTGTCCCGTAACCGACCAGTGGGGCAATCCTTTCCAGGTTTATACAGGGACAACAGTATCCAATGTCTTTGGTATCCCGGCCGCTGGCCTTGGAGATGATGACTT
Source organism: Candidatus Aminicenantota bacterium (assembly GCA_050116035.1). Classification (GTDB taxonomy): domain Bacteria; phylum Acidobacteriota; class Aminicenantia; order Aminicenantales; family Aminicenantaceae; genus SOIA01. The sequence continues at coordinate 1,221 of JASFPJ010000395.1, forward strand.
TTTGATTTTTTCCTTGGGTCGGGACGGAGCCGTGGGGGGGAGCGTGACTTATACTTATCAGGTTGCGGATCCGACTGCGGGTCTGTATAATGTGAATTCCATGGACGATTTCACGAATGATTTAGTCAACATGAATGGCGTCTGGCTTCATGCGCCGCGCATCTCTTATACTGGGTCTTAGCCATCTTGATTCATCCGGTTCATCCAGTTCATGGAGTTGGACCGGAGAGAGTGTTCCGATTCACTTCTGGCCCCTGTACAATCATTCCATCGCTCATCTCCTTTAGCTGATAATCCATCAAGAGGATATTCCCGTTCCCGGGCTTAAGACCATTCATTCCTTTTCTAAAAAAATATGTGGTATAATCTCTGCATCGAATCATGCGCACCATTGTCCTTTGTTTCGTTTTAGGGATTATCGCGATTCTCCTCATCCCGGTCATCCTTCTCTGCTTCCTCATAAGGTGGCCTCTACCCATCATTATGATCGGGAAGGGAGCGATACACCTCGGACAGAAAATCCTGGGGATTCGTCTCAAAGTTTCCGGGCTTGAAAGGATAGATAAAAAAACTTCTTATGTTTTCATGTCTAACCACCTGAGCGCTGTAGACGGCCCTCTACTTTTCATACTCATTCCTCAATCGATAAGAGTCATCCTGAAAAAAGAGGCCTTTCGGATTCCGGTCATCGGCCAGGCTATGAGGCTTGTGGGTTTTATCCCAGTCGACAGGAAAGGGCTGAGGGGAGGAAAGCAAAGTATTGACCGGGCCACCCGCACGATCAAGGAGAAGGGCTATTCCTTTCTGATATTTCCCGAGGGAACCAGGAGCCGGGATGGAAAACTGCAGCTTTTCAAACGAGGAGGATTTTTCCTTGCGTTGAACAGCCAGGTTCCTGTGGCTCCGGTGAGCATTCAAGGGACTTTCGAACTCATGCCCAAAAAATCCTTCTTCATCAAAAAGGGGAATGTGGAAATTGCTTTCCATCCGGCTGTTCCAGTCCAAGAATACAACCGCGACACTCTTCCACGTTTGATGGACAGAGTGAGAGACGCAATAAAGTCTAGCCTGGATGATTGAAGAAGTGGGGTCGCATCTTAACATTTGACATTTTATATAAAAAGGAAACAAGAGAAGACTCAAGGAGCTTCAGACTCAATGCAGATGTCATATGTTAGGATGCGACGCCTTATTAGATGAGGAGGCAATATGAATTACCGAGATGTCATCAAGGAATGGAAGCAGATATCAGAGAATTTTTTTGACGCTCGAGAGAGTATCTATAAAAAAGCCACAAACCTCACAATCGACCGTCTTAAAGAAGGTCATAAGATACTGGTGTTTGGAAACGGCGGGAGCGCCGCCCAGGCGCAGCATTTTGTTGCTGAGCTCGTGAATAAATTCTTGAAGGAAAGGCCTCCGATTCGGGCTCTATCCTTGACCACAGATACGTCTATCCTGACCTCTATCGCCAATGACACATCTTTTGATTATGTGTTCAGCCGCCAGATAGAAGCCTTCGGAGAGAAAGGAGACATTGCCCTCGGTCTTTCTACGAGTGGGAATTCTCCCAATGTGATCGAGGCCATGAAGGCAGCTAAAGCCAAAGGGCTGGTTACGATTGCCCTGACAGGTAAAGACGGAGGCCAGCTGCGTTCTCTCGTTGACTATCTTCTTGATGTCCCCTCTGAGGAAACACCCAGGATTCAAGAAGTCCATATTCTTCTTCTCCATCTCCTGGCCCAGGAGATTGAAGATAAATTAGGGTGACGCTTCCTGGATTCGCTTCTTAACATTTGACATTCTGTATAAGGAGAAAACAAGAGAAGATTCAGGGAACTTCAGACTCAATGCAAATATCAAATGTTAAGATGTGACCCCTTGCCCTTTACCTTGAACGCC
>JASFPJ010000396.1:0-3116 GCA_050116035.1 Candidatus Aminicenantota bacterium
GCTTGAAAGGCAAAAAAAAGGAATAATCAGGGGAAATCAAGAGAAGAGGAGTGGCTGGGAAGCAGGGATTCGAACCCCGATTCCATGATCCAGAGTCATGTGTCCTACCATTGGACGACTTCCCAGTCTAAGCCATGATAATCGATATTCCGAAGTTTTTCAACTCGAGCTTGATTGATAGATACGCCCTGTGATCGGGTTTGGATGAAGGTTTTTCAAAGAAAATGAGGCGCCACGGAGTGGCACACATCTTTTGCCATTTTTATTGGTCAACAGCGCTGAATTCCCCACAAATTATTCTAAATTTTGTTTGTCGAAAAACTCAATAATCCGTCCCTCACACCGCATTGACTTGGTAAATTTCCGATGATAAGATTGACGATTCATCATGCGAAAAAACGTTGTCCGCTTTGGAATCGTCTTTCTCCTCACCTTCGTTTTTCTCTTCTTTTTCTTCCGCAGTGTGAACTGGAAAGAAGTCTATGGTTATTTGACTGATGTCGACCTGAAATTTTTTATTCTCATCGTTGTCCTTGTTCCCGGCCATCTCCTGACCCGCTCCCTCCGCTGGAGATTTCTCCTGATACACGAGAAAAAAGATGTTAAATTTTACAATATGTTTGCAGGAGTTTCTGTGGGATTTACGGTGACGCTTCTTTTTCCAGGGAGAATCGGGGAGCTGGTCCGTCCGGTATACCTGGCGCAGAAGGAGGGGATGAGTAAAGGATTCGCCATCGGCACTGTCGTTGTCGAGAGGATTTTTGACATCTTCACGATGTGTTTTCTGCTCGGGATTTTTCTTCTGGCCAAGCCTCTTTACGCTTCTTTTTTCGAGGGAAAAGAAGAAACTTATTCAAATCTCCAGCTGTGGGGAATTATCGGAGTGGCGTTTGCGACGTTTCTTCTGGTTATCATACTCTCCCTCTATTTTTTCAGAGAAAAAGCTCTATCCGTCATTTCTTCTTTATTGAGGCCTTTACCGGAAAAGGTATCGCAGAGGATCCTGAAAGCGTCAAAAGGTTTTTTGCAGGGACTTAAATTCTTTCATTCTGTCGGGAATCTTCTCGTCTATATCCTGCTTTCCTTTGTTGTGTGGATCGGCATCATTTTTTATTACTGGCTCTTTTTCTTTGCCTATAAAATCTCTGTTCCTTTCTTTTTGATGTGTCCTTATGTGTTTTTTGTGCTGATCGGCGCCTCCATTCCCACTCCGGGGATGACAGGAGGATTCCATCTGTTCAGCCGGGAGGGTTTGACTTCTCTTTTCAATGTTGATACAAACCTTGCAGTGGGGATGACGATTGTTGTCCATGCCATCCAGGTTGTGGTGACTTGCCTGGTGGGTTATATTATACTGTGGAAAGAAGGAATTTCGCTGCTCCAGTTGAAAAAATTAGGGGAGGATGCTGAATAATGAGGTGCCCGTACTGTGACCATCCACAGAGTAAAGTCATCGATTCTCGTGAAAGCAAAAATGGCCTGTGTGTGCGCCGCCGCAGGGAATGTCTCTCCTGCAAAAGGAGGTTCACTACATACGAGAAAATCGAAGAAATTCCCTACATGGTCGTTAAAAAGGACGGAAGAAGACAGCCCTTTGACAGCCAGAAGCTTCTGCGTGGCTTACTGAAAGCCTGTGAAAAAAGGCCTGTGCCTCTGGCAAAGCTGGAGGAAATTGTCGAGGAAGTGGAGAGCAAACTTCAGGATCGCTCGGATAAAGAATTGAACGCAGCCAAAGTAGGGCAGCTTGTGATGAAAAGACTCAAGTCCTTGGATAAAGTCGCATATGTTCGGTTCGCATCTGTTTACCGCGAATTCAAAGATGTTGCCGAATTCAAAAAGGAGCTCGAATCTCTTCTTAAAGAAAGATAAATGCCGGAAGGGACGGGAAAGGATTGAAGATGCAAGATGGTTTGAAGGTTCAGAAAGCGGAGGAATAAACTCGGAGGAAAACCATGGTCAAAAAAAATGACGAAGAGCATGATCTTTATGAGGATGTTTTAGAAGACCGGGATAAGAAGCTTCATGTCCCCAAAGAACTGCCCATCCTTATGCTCAGAGATATTGTCGTTTTTCCTTACATGGTGATTCCATTATTCGTCGGACGCGAGAAATCTAAAAATGCGATTGAGCATGCACTTTCATCAAACCGGATGATTCTTCTCCTTACACAGAAGAACATGGAGATAGAGGAGCCGAAGAGGAATGATGTCTATGAGGTCGGGACTGTCGCCTTGATCATGCGGATGCTGAAACTCCCTGATGGAAGAATGAGAATTCTGGCTCAAGGTCTAGTCCGGGCGAGAATAGAGAATTTAGAGGAGAATGAACCCTACTACACGGCTGAGGTGAAAGTCATTCCTGAGCCAGAAGAAGCGGATAAATCCATTGAGGTGGAAGCGATGGTGCGGAATACTCGATCTGGATTGGAAAAAGCATCTTCCTTGGGAAAGGATATTCCTCCTGAAGTGATGATCCTATCGGCCAATATTAATGAGCCCGGCAGACTGGCTGATTTAACCGCGGCCAATCTGGAATTAAAAGTCAACGAAGCCCAGAGGATTTTAGAGATCGAAGATGCCTTTCAAAGGCTGAAGAAAGTCTATGAACTGTTGACAAGGGAACTTGAGCTTCTAGACATCCAATCGAAAATCAGCACTGAAGCTAAAGGGGAGATGGATAAGTTACAGAAGCAGTACTTCCTGAGACAGCAAATGAAGGCGATTCAGAAAGAGCTGGGAGAGGGCACTGAAATTCAAGAAGAAATCAGTGGCTATCAAGAGGCCTTGGGAAAACTCAAAGTTTCCAAAGAAGTCAGGGATGAGCTTGAAAAACAGATCAAGCGTCTCTCCCAGATGCATCCAGAGTCTGCTGAAACAGCTGTTGTCCGCAATTATCTGGATTGGATGTTTGCTCTTCCCTGGAACAAGAACACTGTCGATAACCTGGATCTCAAAGAAGGGATGAAAATCCTCGATGAAGACCATTATGGCCTCGACAAAGTGAAGGAAAGGATTATCGAATATTTGGGAGTGAGGAAGCTTTCTAAAAAGATCAAAGGTCCAATTCTCTGTTTTGTGGGGCCTCCCGGAGTCGGAAAGACTTCACTCGGGCGCTCT
>JASFPJ010000397.1:0-3084 GCA_050116035.1 Candidatus Aminicenantota bacterium
GACTTTCCGGATCCCGATCTCTTTTGTCCTCTGCTCAGCTGTGAATGAAGCCAGGCCCAGCAATCCCAGGCAAGAGATAAATATCGCAATGATTGTCGAAAATGTCAGGATTTTCTCCATGCGTTGTTCTGTGCGGTAGAGATTCTCGATTCGTGTGTCGAGAAACTCATACTCAAAGGTATAGTGGGGGAGAAGGTCTTTTAGAGTCATCCTTATAAAGCCGATGGTCCCAGGGATGTTATCGGAACGAATGCGAACGAGGATGTTATCCATCCACAGATTCATTCTCATTAAAAGAGGTTCGATTTCCTCTCGGAGAGAGCTGAAATGAAAGTCCTTGATCACGCCAATGATTTTCCCTTTGTAGTCAGCCCAATACACTCCTGTTCCCAGTGGTGACTCCAATCCCATGGCCGCAGCCGCGGCCTCGTTAATCACCCAGCTATCTGTTGAATCTGTTTGGATCTGTTCGGAAAAGAACCGTCCTTCGGCCATTTCCATATTTAATGTCTTCAGATAATCCGCATCAACACCCATCACGTTGATGCCTGGAAAATTGTCGCCTTCTTCTCTTCCGTCCCAGGTGATATCGTAATCGGCAATAGAGCTTTGTTTGATATCGGGCGTTGTATTGGCCCGGGCCATGCTGATGATGCTCGGATTTTCCTGAAGCCTGGTTTTGAATGCTTGGTAGTTTCTGGCGAGTTGACCCCTCATGGGCACACAGAGAATGTTTTCCTTGTTGTACCCCAATTCTCTGTTCATCATGAAGTTAATCTGGCGAAAAACAAACAGAGTGCCGATAATCAAGAAAATGGAAAGAGAGAACTGGGTAACAACCAGGATTCTCCTGAAAAAGGCCCGCCCGCCTCTGGATTTTAAAGCTCCTTTCAATGCACCGATAGCCTGGAATGAGGAAAGAACAAATGCCGGATAGATGCCGGCGAGTAGGCCTGTGAAGAGAGTCAGCCCTATCAGGACAAGAATCATGCGGGCTGAATAATTTAGGCTGAGCGGTTTTCCCGCCAGTTGACTGAATATCGGGAGGAGTAATTGGAGTATGACCAGGCCGATGATCAAGGCAATAAAAGCGTAAAAAACGGACTCTCCCATGAATTGCTTGATGAGCTGGATCCGGTTCGCTCCCACGACCTGTCTGATGCCGACTTCTCGGGCTCGGTTGGCTGAACGGGCTGTGGAGAGATTCATGTAATTGATGCAGGCGATGAGGAGAATAAAGACAGCCATGCCCGCAAAGATGTAAATGTAAGATATCAGGCCACCACCGCCGAGAGCATACAGATGAATCCTGACAACGGGCTGGAGATGGAGGATTGCGCTTGATTCCGGGACATGTTCCTGGATGATGCCGGATATTTTCGTTTCCACCTCCTGAGATGACGCGTTTTCTGTGAGTTGGATATAAGTCCAGTAATTGTTGCTCCCCCAGTCGTTCATGTTGTAGTCGAATTCGCCGAGTATTTTGAACGGGACAAGGCAATCAAAGTGCATATGAGAATCGTTTGGAATGTCCTGAAGAACACCGGTCACATTCAAATCAAGGCTTTCTCCCACACGCAGGGTTTGGCCCAGAGGGTCTTCTCCAGAGAAATACTTCTCCCGCATTTCTTCTGAAATGACTATGGAATAGGGGTCCTCCAGGGCGGCCTGAGGCGTGCCCTCAAGCAAAGGGAAAGAGAACATCTTCAGGAAAGAATCATCCACCAGGGCTACTCTTTCCCTGAAATGAATTTCCTCCCTTCCTATATCCCAACGGGTAGGAGTGTGTCGGGCTGAATCGAGGATTTCAGGGTATTGTTCTTTCAGTAACGGTCCAAGGCCGGAAGGTGTTGACGTGAAACGGAAGACCTTCCCTCCTTGAGGAGATTCCTGGAAAATCCTGTAGAGCTCTCCTGCATTCTTGTGGAACCTGTCATAACCGAGCTCATTCTGAATCCATAGAAAAATGATGAGACAGCACGCTATGCCGATGGCCAAGCCTGTGATGTTGATGAACGAATAAAATTTGTTTTTTTTGAGGTTTCGGTAAGTGATTCTCATATAGTTTTTAATCATTTGAACACTCCAGTACAAAGAGTTTGCTAATAAAGCGGGTAAGGATCGAAGTAACTGACTCCAGAACCAGAGCCAGGCGGCTCCTTTGTTTTTAGTGGTGAGGAGCTCTTCGAAGACTTCGAGCATGGCCTCCTGAAGGTATTTCCGTTCATTCAGAGGAATGAACTTCTGGAAGAGCCACCAGGCCAGGCGGGGAGGAGTCGGTTTATCTTTCATGGGTAGCCATCGTTTTTGAAAGCGGAAAAGAAAATCCTTCCCACATTGCATCATGGAGTCTCTTGGCTTCAGCGAGTACTCCAAGGCCTTCTTTTGTCAGCCTGTAGTATTGAATGGCTTTTCCTCCTTGCGTGTGTCTGGGTTTGCCGGTGTAGGTTTCCACGAATCCCTTTTTTCTCAACTTGTCCAGGGTGATGTACAGAGAACCGAACGCCCAGTCTTTGCTCGTGTGTTCGAATAAGAACTTGCGTATGTTGACCAGGTAGGCGGGTTCTTCAAGACGGAATATGGTGAGCATGAATAATTCTTCTTGTTTGGTGAGGAGTATCATGTCCGCTCCTTTTTACGAGTATTTTTGAGGCTCTGTGAAATTTTAATCGATTCCATTCTGTTTCTTTAACTAATTTAAAGTTATATATATTAATACGCTTTTTTTTAAAAAAAGGTTGTCTGAAAAATAAGATTTTTTTCTAAAGGGGTCGTCTAAAGGGGTCGTCTAAAGGGGTCGCGTCTCAACATTTAACATTCTAAAGGGGCCGCATCTCAACATTTAACATTACAAAATCTGCGAGTGGAATAAGGGGCCGCGTCTCAACATTTAACATTCTAAAGGGGCCGCATCTCAACATTTAACATTACAAAATCTGCGAGTTCTAAAGGGGCCGCATCTCAACATTTAACATTACAAAATCTGCGAGTGGAATAAGGGGTCGCGTCTCAACATTTAACATTACAGAATCTGCGAGTGGAATAAGGGGTCGCGTCTCAACATTTGACATTTCATGGAATAAG
>JASFPJ010000398.1:0-3073 GCA_050116035.1 Candidatus Aminicenantota bacterium
GATAAAGAACTCGCAAAAGTCACACAGGACATTGAAAGAATAGAGCAGAGGCTTCAGAATACAGATTTCCTGAAGCGCGCTCCAAAAGATGTTATCCAGGAAACAAAGGGAAGGCTTCAAGAACTACAGGCCAAAAAAGCCAAACTGGAAGAAAGCCTTGAACATATTCTTTCCATGATATAAATATCGGCGAAGAGGGTTATCCCCTGTAAATCAACCATGGACATTGGGGCGAAAATCGTTCGAGTGGAAAGCTGCCAGTCCACCAATGACCTGGCGAAAGACCTGGCTCAATCTGGAGAAGCAGAAGGTACGGTCGTCATTTCGGAGGAACAAACACAGGGAAAAGGGACAAAGGGAAGGAGCTGGTTTTCAGCCCGAAAAAAGGGGCTTTATCTCTCTGTCATTCTCAACCCACCTTCTCCTGAGATTTCTCTTCTTCCTCTGGTGGCGGGATTGGCGGTCAGCGATGCCGTATTTTCCACCGTTGGCATCCGCATTGGCCTGAAATGGCCCAACGACCTTGTCTGGGAAGGAAAAAAGCTGGGAGGACTTCTCTGCGAGAGCGGCTATTTGGGAAACCGGGTTAACTATGTTATTCTGGGCTTAGGCCTGAACCTAAGTCATGAGAAGGATGATTTCCCGGAAGAAATTCGCCAGCAAGCCGTTTCCCTGAAACTCATAACAAAAGAGGATACGGATGAAAAAGCTCTCCTGGAAAACCTCTGGCAGGCCCTCAATCGCTGGTACGGGCTTTTTTTGCAGGGGAAAAGAGAGAAAATCATCAATGCTTTTCAGGAAAGATCTGCCTTTCCTCTGGGGAGTGAAGTCACTTTGGCATTGGATGGGGAAGAAATTTCAGGAATTTATAAAGGGATCAATTCCCAAGGCGGTCTGGTCCTGGAAAGAGAAGGAGTGGAAAAGACTTTTTTTTCCGCTGAAATAAAGACTGTAAAGGAAAGCCAGAAGGAGGGATGAGATGCTCTTAGCCATTGATATCGGAAACACGAACATAGTCCTCGGAGTTTTCCAGGGAAAGAAACTCATTCAACACTGGAAGATTCAAACAGAAAGTGAAAAAACGAGCGATGAATACGGAGTCACTCTTCTCAATCTTTTTTCTCTCTCCGGCCCGGAAAAAAAAGAGATAGAGTCCGTCATTATTTCCAGCGTTGTTCCTCCTTTGACGCCCATTTTTGAAGACTTAAGCCAGAGCCTGTTCAATGTCAAACCGGCTGTTGTCGGACCGGGGCTGAAGACAGGAATGGCCATCCTGTATGAGAATCCCCTTGAAGTGGGGGCGGACAGGGTGGTCGCGGCTGTGGCCGCTTATGAGAAGCATGGCGGCCCTTGTATCGTGGTTGATTTCGGGACCGCCACGACCTTTGATGCCGTATCTTCCAAAGGAGAATACCTTGGAGGAGCGATAGCCCCGGGAATCCAGATTTCGGCGGAGGCTCTCTATCGGAAAACAGCCAAATTGCCGCGTATCGAGATCAAAAAACCCAAAAAGGCGATCGGCCGCACAACAGTCGCCAGTATGCAGTCAGGTCTGTATTTTGGCTATGTGGGTCTCGTTTCCAAAATCATCGAGGAAATCAAAAACGAATTGGGAGAGGAAACGACTGTCATCTCTACGGGTGGCTTTGCGGCTCAGATCAGCCACGAAATTACTTCCATAGATGCTCATGAGCCTGATCTCGTCCTGGAGGGATTGCGCGTCCTTCATGATAGAATCCGGAAATGATCTTTGTCCTGTGAAGAAGCGAAGTGAAAAAAAAGTATAATCAGAGAAGCGAGTATTTTCAGTCGATCGCCCGCTATTACTTCAAGCAGCGGGGAGCTCCTTTTTTTCTCTCGTCCAAAGAGCTCGATCTAGTCGATAAATGGGAGAAGATGGGAATTCCCCTCCCTGTAGTCCTGGAAGGAATCAAAAGGGCATTCGAGAATTATATGAGAAAGCCCGGGAGAAAGACCAAAATCCAGACACTTGCCTACTGTGAGAACCAGGTCCTCGAAGCCTTTGACCAGCATAGGGACAGAAGAATTGGCAGCGAGCGGAAGAGAAGAGGGAGGACAGAGAAAAAGAATCGAGCCAAAGCCGAGATAAAGAAGTTTTTAGACACTCTTCCCGGTCAAATCGGATATCTCAAAGACGCCTATTCGCGTGCGCAAAGATTGTTCTCTCATAGTCATGTAGACGAGGAAGAGCTAGAGCGAATCGAGGGAGAAGTCGAGGAGCTTATCTGGGGGCACTCTTCGACGGCAGAGAGGGAAAGAGTCAAGGAGGATGTGCACGTGGAGTATAAAATCGAAGAAGGGGAGGAATTTTTAAGAATCCTCAGGATAAAACTGGTTAAGGCCTTAAGGGACAAATACAAAATTCCCTACATTTCGCTTTTTTATTATTGAGAAGAATATTATTAGGAATCACGTCTTAACATTTGACATTTCTTAAGTCATTACAAATTGAAGCGATGGTCAATGATTGAGGGAATTTAATGTTCCTTGTCATTGCGAGCGAAGCGTGGCAATCTCATAAGATGAAATTTTATTGAGATATAATACTCCCGTCATTGCGAGGAGTACAACGACGTGGCAATCTCATAAGAAGAATGGATAAGCAATACTTTATCTACATCATGACCAATAAACTAGATAGTGTCCTTTATACTGGCGTAACCAGTAACCTGGAAAAAAGAGTGTATGAACATAAATTAAAATTAATTGAAGGATTTACAAAAAAATACAATGTGGATAAATTGGTCTACTACGAAGCATTTGACTCTATTAATGATGCCATCGAGAGAGAAAAACAAATTAAGTCCGGAAGCAGACAAAAAAAAATGGACCTGATTTCAAATATGAATCCTTCTTGGAAGGATCTGTCATATAAATTATGAGATTGCCACGCTTCGCTCGCAATGACAATTACTAATGAAAATTGGGGGATAGTCCCCAATTTACGCAGTGACAAGGAATAACGATGGATAGTGAAATTGTGTCTTTGCTCAGGAAAAGGCGGGAAGGCCTGAGTTTCCAGAACATCGCCCGAGAACTTCATCTCTCTCCT
>JASFPJ010000399.1:0-3067 GCA_050116035.1 Candidatus Aminicenantota bacterium
GTCCGCAGATATTTGATGGAGAATTATGGAGATGCCGCTGTTTACCGAAAAGGGATAAAGGTCTACACCACCTTGAATCCCTCTTACCAGAGATATGCGGAAGAAGAGCTTCTGAGCTGGCTCAGGGAATTGGATAAAAGGCAGGGCTGGAGAGATGATAAGCGGAATTTGCTGGATGAGGGCCTCGAATCGCTCGAAGAATTGGATGCCAGCTCGCTCGAGGACTGGCCGCCATTTAACTGGATAAAGCCATTACTGGAAGAGAGAGATGTCATCGATGCTCTTGTTTTATCAGTCGGGAGTGAAGGGGCAACCGTAAAGGTGAAGGATTATACGGGGACTCTGGAAGCTGATGACTACACGAAAGAATGGACGAAGTCCGATAGTCTGGAAAACATCATCGAAGAAGGGGATGTGATCCAGGTCAGGATCAAATCAATCGACGAGGAAACCAAAGGGCTTGTTGTTTCTCTGGACCAGGAACCCCTCCTCGAGTGCGCTTTTTTGGCCATCGAACCACAAACCGGGCAGATCAAAGCCATGATAGGCGGCCGTTCTTATCGGGATAGCGAATGGAATAATGCCACTCAGGCCTTACGACAGGTCGGCTCCGCCATAAAACCTCTTTTGTACACCGCAGCCCTGGATAGCCGGCTGTTCACTCCTGCCAGCGTGATCATTGACGAGCCCACAGACTTCTACGACAAGTGGTCAGAACAACCGTATGCACCGAGCAATTATGATAATAGATACAAGGGAGTTGTGACAGTTCGGCGGGGCCTGGAGCAATCAAGGAATATCGTAACAGTCAAACTTCTTGAATCCATTTCTCCCCAGAAAGGGGTTGAATACATTCGTAAATTCGGGATCACTTCTCCCTCTGTCTATCCTTATCTTTCCCTGGCATTAGGCGCTCCGGAAGTGCGTTTAATCGAAATGGTTTCCGCGTATTCCACTTTTCCCAATAAGGGCGTGCGGGCCAAACCATATTTCATCACCCGTATTGAAGACAAGGACGGGAACATCTTAGAAGAAGCCAGTATTGAATCGGAAGAAGTGATTTCTCCCCAGACGGCCTACATGATGACCTATTTGCTCCGGGGAGCGATAGAGAATTCAGGAGGAACGGGCTGGCAGGCCAAGAGGTTAAACTGGCCCTTAGCTGGAAAAACAGGGACAACAGATAATTTTTCTGATGCCTGGTACCTTGGCTTTTCCCCGTCTCTTTGCGCGGGCGTCTGGGTTGGACACAAGACAAAAATGACTATTGGAGAGCGGCAGTCCGGAGCTGTTGCCGCCCAACCTCCGTGGGTGGGATTTTTCGAGAAAGTCATCAGAGACAAAAAGAAGGAAGCAGAGGAAGAGAGAAAAGCAGTGGAAAACGTAATCGCTGAAGCGTTAGGGAGGAATTTTGGAGAAAGTCAAGAGGAAGAGGAAGAAGAGCCTCTTGTTATCGAGGAATTTGAAGTCCCCCGGGGTCTTGTGTTCGTGGAGATTGATATCAAGACAGGGCTGCTTGCGACTCCTGATTGCCTCTATCCTTTTAAGGAAGTTTTTTTCGAGAACGCAGTGCCTGACAGATGGTGTTCGCTCGAAGACCATTTGAGGGTTCTGGATTATTATGAAAAGCTCAATATAAGGCAACCCTGACAACTCAATGAGGGGAATGGAGTTTCTGTTTTAACCAAAATCCTATTCTAATCTATTATGTCAATCCCTTGTTCCTGGCAGCCTGAATTGTTCATAAAATATGCCGACACTTTGCGTAATTTTCAATGATATGAGCTGGTTAGGTAGTCAATCCTGAATTCGGGAAGTGGAGAGTCGCTCCTATTTTTTCTTCCTGACGGTGCGGGAGCCTGATGAGCGGGACGAACGAGAGGCCGAAGAAGATCTCCTTGAGGACGCGGATGAGGATCTGGACCTCGAGGACGAGCTGATTCTTTTAGAGGTTGTACTGCGGGAACTTCCTTTAGATGACGAACTGATTCTTGCTGATCGGCTGCTCTTTGAGGAGCCGCTGGTGATGCGGTTGATAAGAGAACTCGATTTTCTGGTCTTAATTTTTCTCGGGTAATTTTTTACACTGATTTCAGGTGAGGGCGGATACCCGTAGGTGCTTTTTTTAACAGTCTTTCTGGCTGAACTGTCGCTTGATTCTTTCCCCTTGATGCTCTGGGCTGGATTTGATTTTCTCTCGAGTGTTTTTCTCTCATCAGAAGTTCTTGATCCCGATAATTCCTTTTTGTCTGGCCTTCTCACATCCACAGATTCAGTTTTCCTGATAGCGGATTGACTCAATCTCTTCGTTTCTCCGCCTTCAGGCGGACCTGAGATCTTCCTGAGCATGAGCTTCTGGCCTTCGAGCCTTTCTGCTGAAACCTTGCTCTTTGTCGGTCTAAGGGATGGATTTTCATTGGATAGGCTGATTCTGCCCAGCTTTCTAACAGATTCTTCACTCAATGCAACCCGGGAAACGTTTCGCGCTTTGAGCTGATTTTTGTGGATCACAGTCAGAATTTTAGACCGGTAAGGGTAGCTTGAGTCTCTATATCGGGGGTAATAGACATTGTTGAGTATGACACCCGGATAGCCATAGTAACTTAAAGGTACCCAACCGAAGTAATCATATCCCCAGTACCAGCTTACCCAGGCCGGTCCCCATATGGTCGTGGGAATCCAGTACCATCCGAGTCCATACCGCCAGTGCCATCTGCCATAGTGGTATGTGCACCAGCCCCAGGGTTCATAAGGAATCCATGTCCAGCCAGCGAGAGACATCCATGTCCATCGGCCGTAGTAATACGGACGCCAGGCTGTTTCAACACCGCCGGGAACCCAGACATAGCCATAAGGAGCGATGTAGACCCAATCTCCGTATTCAGCCAGTTCAGACTCAAAATCTTCCAGTTCTTCAGGGAGGTATTTCTTGGCGAGATGTTTCCTAATCTCAGAATCTCTGCGGGCGCTCCATTTGTCGAAATTATCCTCAGCCACTGCAGCGAATTGTGTGGGACGGGAGGTGAAACGGGCATTGGAGACCTCGAGTCTTTGCTCGTTTTTAATT
>JASFPJ010000400.1:0-3056 GCA_050116035.1 Candidatus Aminicenantota bacterium
GAAAGGAGGCATCGACATGAAGCCCGCCTCGTCTGTCCTCTGGCTGGGGATTGCCGTGATCGCTGTGACTATCCTGCTCTACATAATATTCTGGTAAGACAAAAAAGGGGACAGGCATTAAAAAAAGTAGCCTGTCCCCTTTTTTTACTTTTTTAGAGGATGAGGCGGCGCTCGTCCTTGACCACGTTCAACACGAAATGAGTGACTGTCCTATCCACATATTTCTGGGCAAGGATTGTCTTTATAAATTTATTCAAGTCTTCTCTGCCTTTGAAATGGGCAATCACTATTGAATCCCACTCTCCAGTCACGTCATATATAGCCAAGACGCGCGGGTCCTCGGCGATCTTTTCCTGCGCTTCAATGAGTTTCCCGTGGGAAATTCGCAGAGCGATAACAGCCATCACAGTGAATCCGAAGTATTCCGGGTCAAGCACCGGAATATATCCCTTTATCGCCCCCAGCTCCTCGAGTTTTTTTATCTTATTGATCACGACGGGAGCCGATGTCCCGATCTCCTTGGCGACTTCGCGAAAGCTCTTCCTGGAATTCTGATTCAGGACTCTGATTATTTTTAATTCCAGTTCTTCCACCGTTAACTCTCCTTTTTATTTGTAAATCATATTAACAAATTATTATACAGTTGTAAATATATTATCAAAATTAACTTGACAATTGAAAATATTTTTATAATATTTGTAGAATAATGTTAATTGACAGTCCACTGGAAGCTAAACTATACACAAGGGAGTCAATAGAGCTCCCCGGTATTATAAAAGATAGGCTCCCCAGAATTCAATCAGTTTATCAACCCGAAAGTGTTCACGATATTAAAGATTTGTTTCCCCATTGTCAGAAGAGCCGGATTGCCTTGATCCCCCGCGGAGCCGCGACTTCCGGGATTGGCTGCATGACGCCTCTCAAGAAGTCAATCATGGTCGACCTCACATCATTAAACGAAATCGTGGATTTCGACAAAAAAGAAAAAACAATCTGTGTGGAAGCTGGGATCAGATGGTGGGAGGTCAAACACTTTTTGAAGACGCATTCTCTCGACCTCTACACATATCCTTCCAGCCTGTTCTCTACTGTAGGAGGCTGGCTGGCAACCGGTGGGTACGGAATAAACAGCTTCCAATACGGCCATCTCTCTAATCTGGTTGACTCCATAGAAATCGTCACCCCTCGCAAAAATAGATGGGTCAACCGGAATGACCGGGAATTCAAATATTTCTCGGGAACCGAGGGCCAGATGGGAATCATCAGCAAGGTGAAGCTCAAGGTCCGGGAATCACGCCTCTCTAAATCTTACATGGTTTTTTTCGACTCCCCTGCGGAAGCTGTTGGATTCTTATCCGCAACTCTGGAGTCTCTCCAGACATCACCTCTCCACATCTCTTACTTTGACCGGTTTCGAATCGCGCATAAAAATCATTGGCTCAACGGAAAAGTTTCCTTTCCTGAGACAGAAGCGGTGCTTTTGACATATGAAGACCTGCCATCGGAAGATAAATTGGTCAACCTTGCCAAAAGAAAAAAAGGGAAACTGGCCGAGAGGCATCTCGCATCGTTCGTGTGGAATGAGAGGTATTTCCCTTTTTCCATAAGGCATTTCTATCCAGCCATTCTGGGCTGCGAGATACTCCTTCCGGTTAAAAATCTCGACCATTACATCACGCGGACAAGAAATTTCGGCAAAGATTACGGCCTTTCACTCTCGACTGAGGCGACGCTGGTCAACTCAGACGAGGCCGTTGTCTTCACGATCTTCCCCTCCGACCCGAAAAAACTCAGCCATTTTGTTCATCTTTTCCTGACATACTCCCTGGCCCATATCGCTCTCCAATCCGGAGGGAGACCTTACGGAATCGGGACCTGGAACCTCCCTCTGATGAAGAAATTATTCTCAAAAAAAGAAAAAGAAGAGCACAGAGCGTATAAAGAAGAGTCAGACCCTTGGAATTTGATCAATCCCGCTAAGTCATTCTCTCCGGACTCTTCTTTTACCAACTTGTTGAAAGCCGCTTATGCGACAAGCCGATTGTTCGCTAAAGGCTTCCCCCTGCTCAAACCTTTTCTCAGAATCTCAAGCAACGGATCCCCTAACGGACAACACAGACTCTCCACACAAGATGCCTGTGCCAACTGCGGAGCCTGCATCCCTGTCTGTCCCGCGTACATGATGAAAAAAACCGAACTGGTCACAGCCAAGGGAAAGCTCTTTCTGATGAAGCGTCTCCTGAGTGGTTCTTCTGTACCCAAGTCGGTGGCCGAGAATATCTTCTATTGTCTCCACTGCCATCTCTGCGAGCATGTCTGCCAGAGCAAGCTGAAACTGACGCCCGTCTGGGAGACACTCGAGTCAATCGTAGAGAAAATACATGGACGTCCAGAAGAGAAAATCAAAGCATTTATAGAAAAGATGGAATCCCATCCGGCGTACACTCAACTCTTAGAGACCTTCGGGATAGCCCCAAATTCCATCCATAAGGAAACACCGAATGTATGAAAGATATCATATAGACACATCTCCCGCAAAACTATCTTCCACCCAGATCGGGAAGTTCGAGATCATCCGAAAGGATAACTGTTTAAACTGCGGACAGTGTATGACACACTGCATCTACGACGTCCATAAGAGGGATGACAGCGATAAGCGGAAAATGGCTGATCCTGTCAGTCACCTGTGTAAAAACTGTTTTTCGTGCATCCAAAACTGCCCTCAGCAAGCACTCGAGATGGTGAAAAACAAAAAATATGAATCTCTGGGAAACGATTACTGGACTCCCCATAAAATCTTCACTATCTGGAATGAGGCAGAAGAGGGGAAGATCCCTGTGTACGGCGCAGGCTTCCGCGGCCGGTTCAAAGGGTCTGGCTTCGACACTATATGGACGGATATGTCAGAAATCGTCCGGCCGACAAGGGACGGAATCCATGGAAGAGAGTATATCGCCACCGCGGTTGACCTGGGAAGAAAGCTCCCCTTGATATCTGACTTTACAAAGCTCGAAAGTCCCAATCTCCTTGAAGTTCAAATCCCGATACTTTTTGAC
>JASFPJ010000401.1:0-3054 GCA_050116035.1 Candidatus Aminicenantota bacterium
CATCTCCAACATAAATCCTGCTATATAATATTACTATCAGCTTCTAATTATAATAGTCCTCTTCCGGATTGAGTGGTCGAAATACACTGGAATGGAAGAAGCGACCTGAGGATTTAGCCTTCTCAATACGTTCTTTGAGGGAATCTAACGAAGTCAGACGGCGAGTATGTTTTGAGCTTGCCCTGGATAAAGGGGAGAGGTTGGGAGAAACACTAAACTCTGTTGATGAATGAAGACACTCATGCGAGTTACGCAGCCGCCAAAAAGAGCGGTGAGAGAATGGCGTAAAAAAATCCGAAGGGAGCTATGACATTCCTGTGTATTTCTTCCGTCCGAATCACACAAATAGAAGAGAATCATTAAAACTTGAGGATTTGTGTTGCGAAAAAAAAACATCTTTAATAATATGGAAAAAACAGCCATGAGGAGGCCACGTTGAGAAAAATATTTTTAACTTCAAGTTTACTCCTATCACTTTCTTTTATCCCTTTCCTCGCCACAGCCCAGTTAACCTCCAGCAAGCAAATCGCAAATTATACGATGGAAGTGAAGCTGGATACAGAAACTCATATGATAAATGCCTCAGAGATCCTCTCCTGGACGAATGATACTAGATTCCCTGCGAATGAGCTCAGGTTCCATCTCTACTGGAATGCCTTCCAGAACAACATGAGCACTTACCTCACAGAGGCTGCGCGGAGAGGGAGACGCGTATCCGGTTTCAGGAAAGAAGATTGGGGACACTGCCGCGTGGAATCGATCAAGATAGTTGAAAATCCTTATTTTGATGACTTTGATTTAATGCCTTTCATGGAGTTTCAATCTCCGGATGACGAAAACCTGTATGACCAGACTGTCTTTTCTGTTACTCTTCCCAGAGCTGTAGAGCCCGGACAGACAATCCTGCTCAGGATTGAATTCGAATCAAAGGTTCCCCGTCCTATCTCCAGAACAGGAGTCTACAAGGATTACTATTTTATCGCCCAGTGGTTCCCGAAAATCGGTGTCTTTGAGGACGGCAGATGGAACTGCCACCAGTACCATTCCTCCAGCGAATATTATGCCGATTACGGAACCTACGATGTCAAGATTACGCTCCCCTCCTCTTTCATCGTGGGAGGCACAGGTGAGCACCAACAAATTATCAATAATAGAGACGGAACCACCACCCACCATTTCCACCAGCGCAGCGTCCATGACTTCGCCTGGACAGCCAGTCCCCGGTTCCTCGAATACAAAGAAAATTTTGAGTTTGCTCCAGGAAAAAGCACTGAGATAACGCTCCTGCTCCAGCCTTACCATAAAAAACTCAAAGACCGTTATATGAACGCTGTCAAAAATGCCATAAAATACTGCAGCCTTTTCTACGGTGATTATCCCTACACGACCTCTACCTGTGTGGACCCGGCGTATAACAGCCGTTCAGGAGGCATGGAGTATCCGACGTTTTTCACTGGAGGAGCCTATTTTCTCACCCGGAAAGGCATATCCAGCCCCGAAGGAGTCACCATCCATGAGTTCGGACACGGGTACTTTTACGGCCTTGTGGGGAGTAATGAGTTCGAAAACGCATGGATGGATGAAGGATTCACTTCTTTCTTGGATTCGGAAGTCTACTACACGGCCTACGGAAATCCTCTGTATAGCCGATCCTTTTTCGGGATTCCCTTCACTTTCAAAAAGGTCGAAATCCCCATCGAGTCTTCAGGAATCTCCAGCCATCGTCAGACTTATAATATGGACGAAATGCAGCGCTTCGCCTGGGAATTCCTGGAAGGGGGGAGTTACGGCGCCAATTCCTATTCAAAAGCCGAGCTCATGTTGAGAACTCTAAAAAGATTCATGGGAAAAGACCTCTTTGCAAGGATGATCAAAGACTATTCACAGCGTTTCTGGTTTAAGCATCCACGCCCCCAGGATTTTTACGCTGTGGTCTCTGAATATGCCGACCAGGATATGAGCTGGTTCCTGGACCAATTCGTCTACGGCTCAGAGAAACTCGACTATGCCATCGGAACAATCTCCAGCCAAAGAATCAGACAGCCCCAGGGATGGTTTGACGGAGAATACATAAATCGCCAGATCAAAGACAACCGTTACCAATCCGAAGTCATCGTGCGCCGTTTAGGCGAAGTGAAACTTCCTGTGGATATACTCGTCGTTTTTGAAGACGGAGAAGAAATCAGAGAGGCATGGGATGGTCAGTACAGATGGAAAAAATTCACATACCAGAAGCCTTCCCGAATTAGAAAAGCTGTTGTTGACCCGGAATTCAAACTCGTTCTGGATATCAACCGCACCAACAACAGCATGATGAGAAAGCCCGACAAGCTGGCTCCCTTCAAGTGGGTCTCTAACTGGATGGCTTGGCTCCAGCATGCGCTGGAGTTTCTCACGATACTGGGTGGCTGATAAGGGAATAGGAGGGAAAAGATGAAAATATTCTGGAATTTCGGTAGAGGATTCATGGCCACAGGTCGCGTCCCAAAAATGGTGCTCTTCCTGTTCATAATCAACCTATCCTTCTCCTTGCTTCTTGCCATTCCGATGTACAACTCCTTGAAAGACTCATTCGGTCGAAGCGAAGCGGGCTCCAGGATGACCCAAGGCTTTGACTACATCTGGTGGCAAGAATTCCGGGACGACGCACGAGGGCTGGAAACAAGTTTCTCTCCTTCAATCATAGGAAAAGGCGCCATCCTCACTAATCTTGAAAATCTCATCCAGATGAGATATTTCTCTTCCAATCCCATCCTGGTTGTGTTCGGGCTCTTCTACCTCATCCTCCACACCTTCCTTGCCGGAGGGATCCTGTTAATATTCAGCCAGGATGTTCCACGATTCACGATGAAGGAATTCATTCAGGGGGCTGGCTCTCATTTTCTCCGCTTTCTTGGTCTCATGCTGTTTTCGTGGGTGTTTATAATTATCATCGGCGGGTTGCTTCGGGATGTGTTCATTCCCATCCTGTCTGACATCTCATCGAATTCACTCTCGGAAGTCACTCCTTTTTTCATCCAGCTCGCCTTTAGCGCATTGAGCTTCATTCTCCTT
>JASFPJ010000402.1:0-3035 GCA_050116035.1 Candidatus Aminicenantota bacterium
CATCTTCATGGGATCCTGGAGCACAAGACCATGGATATGACCATCTCTAAGTGCCTGGATCAGTTTCGGGCTGCTGTCAAAGCCGACAAATTTCACCTTTCCGGCCAATCCGGATTCCTGCAGTGCCCTGAGGGTTCCAAAAGTGCTCGATTCATTCGGGCAAAAAATGCCGTCGACTTCCGGAAACCGTCCAAGGAGGTTCTCGGCCAACTGGTAAGCTGTCTCCGTGGTCGCGCCAGTGTACTGATCCTGGACAAGGAGTGAAATATCCGGGAATTCAGATGTTATAGTGTCCAGAAACCCGTTTTCCCGTTTCGTCGTACTGGCCGAGCCTTCCTGATAACGGATGAGAAAGATATCACCTTTTCCTTCGATCAGCTCGCCCATCCTTCTGGCGGCCATCACGCCGCCCTTATAATTGTCCGTGGCCACAAAACTGATATAATCCTCTCCCTGGAGTGCGGAATCGATGATCACCACCGGGACATTCTCTCTGACAGCATCCTGGACAGGCCGGCAGAGGGCCCGGTCATCCAGGGGCGCAAGGACTATTCCGTTCACTCCTCGGTTGATGAAGTCCTCCACAACCATAATTTGTTGGGCCCGGTCATCTTCTTTTTGAGGACCTTTCCAGATGACCTCCACTCCGAGTTCTCTTGAAGCTTTAACTGCGCCGGCATGAATGGACTTCCAAAACTCATGAGTCGTCCCTTTGGGAATGACAGCTATTTCAACTTTTTTGGCGCTTTCCTGCTGGACGCGGCTCTCTTCTTTTTTCCCGCAGCTCAAACAAAAAAGGCAGAGCGCCAGAAGAAAGAAGAGCGATGAAAAAAAGATCTTTTTTTGAATCACCTTTATGTCTCCCACTATATCATCTACAGATTAAAGCAGACAACCTTGGGTTCTGTCATCTCGAGAAGGGCGAATTTTATCCCTTCCCGGCCGAGGCCGCTCCACTTCACACCGCCAAAGGGCATCATGTCGATGCGGTAGTCTGTGGAGTCATTCACCATCACTCCACCCACGTCAAGTCCCCTGATGGCTTTAAAGGCATTATCCAAGGAGCGTGTAAAGATCGCCCCATGCAGCCCGTATATCACACTGTTGGCCAATTGGATGGCTTCATCCAGTGTAGACACCTTATACAGATTAACGACCGGTCCAAACACTTCCTCGCAATTCAGCTTGGCTGTGTCGGGCATGTTCCTGAACACTGTGGGTTCAAAGTGAGTGCCCTCGCGGCTTCCTCCGGTTAAAAGCTCTGCTCCCGCTTTCGCGGCTTCTTTGACCCATTCCTCGACTCGAGCCGCTTCTTCTTCAGTGATCATGGGGCCCATGTCTGTGTCCTCGTCCAGTTGGAAGCCGACTTTTATTTTCTTCGTCTGTTCGACAAACATCTTCTCGAATTCATCATAAACCGCTTCATGGATATAAATCCGCTGCACGCCTATGCAGTTTTGCCCGACAGCCCAGAATGCACCGGAAACAGAAAGCTCCACTGCCTGCGGAAGGTCCGCATCATCCATGACGATCACTGGCGAGTTCGACCCCAACTCCATTCCTATCTTTTTTAAACCTGCCTTTTTGGTGATATCCAGTCCAGCCTCGGTTCCTCCCGTGAAAGAGATCATCCTTCCCCGCGGGTCAGTCACCAGAGCGTCTCCGATCTTGGAGGCTTTTCCGGTCACGATATTCAAAATTTTCAAGGGAAGGCCGGCCTCGATAAAAGCCTCTCCCAGCTTCAAGGCCGAAAGGGGAGTAACTGTTGCCGGCTTGAGAACCACAGAATTTCCTCCAGCAATAGCGGGTCCGATTTTATGCGCCACAAGGTTCAATGGGTCATTGAACGGCGTGATCGCCACAATGATACCGATGGGAAAACGGTAGTAATAGCCCAGTCTGTTCTCTGAACCTTCGCGGCTGTCAAAAGGAATAGTTTCTCCCACAACCCGCCGTGCCTCTTCGGCTGAAATCGCGATCGTATCGATGCAGCGACTGGCCTCTTTTCGAGCTTCCTTTATGGTTTTACTTCCTTCGGACGCGATTATCTTCGCGAAATCTTCCTGACGCTCCTTTAAAATTTCTGCAGTCTTGTAAAGGATGGAAATGCGTTCATGGACTGGGAGACTGCGGTTGATTTCAAATCCTTCCTCCGCGGCTTGAAACGCAGCCTCCACATCAGCCACGTCCCCTGAAGGAACAGTATCGATGAGATCATCATTATAAGGATTACGGACATCAATCTTTTGATCCTTATCAATCCATTTCTCGCCAATAAGCATTTTCATTTGATTACCTCCGTTAAAGAAAAGGTGGGTTTTGTTCTGCCATTTTCAGCCCGCTCTATCTTAGTGCAAACATATCTTTATTTCAACAATCGAACAATCGGGGTCAGGGCTCGACATTAGACATTTTTAATTCAGCATTGATGGAGTTAGACTGTGTCGTTAAAAAGAGAAATTCCTCTGTCTTTGATTTCCCGACTTCCCTATAAAAATGCATGATCCTAATTGCATGACAAAATTTAATCTCTATTGACTTCTCCAAAAGATTTGATAAAGATGTTCAAATGTCTAATGTCGAGCCCTGACCCCATCATCACCATTGAATTTTGAGTGGGGTTATTCTAGAATGGTAGCGCATGGAAAAGATCAGGATTCTCGGAAACCAAAATCTCCGGCTTAAGGGAAAAGTCAGGATCAGTGGAGCCAAGAATGCTGTTCTCCCGGCTATCGCCGCTTCCCTTCTCACCAAGGAAAAGATCCGCTTGAAAAACATCCCCCGGGTGAAGGATGTGTATACGATCCTCACCGTGATGAAAGAGCTGGGAGCCAGTGCCAGCATAAAGAAGAATTCCCTCACCATTCAGGTGAAAGAAGTCAAATCAGACCAAGCCTCTTATGATCTGGTTCAGGCCATGAGGGCATCCATTCTCGTCCTGGGTCCTCTCCTGGCCCGCTTCGGAAAGGCCATTGTTGCGTTGCCCGGTGGCTGCGCCATCGGCTCCCGCCCCATCGATCTTCATATTCACGGCC
>JASFPJ010000403.1:0-3028 GCA_050116035.1 Candidatus Aminicenantota bacterium
AGCCACTCCACTCATTTTTTCTCCCCAATCTTTCTAACTCATCAATTTCAAACCGTAATTTGTAATCTGGATATCTGATTTTTCCTTTAAATTTCTTATCCAATCCTCAATCTGAGCTTTTGTCTTCTCCTGCTTGACACTGGTTTCAATCTCATCGAGGATTTCCATCATAGGCTGAGGTTCCACTTTCTTCTCTTCTTGGGCCGGAATATATATTTCTTGGTAATAGTCTTCAATCTCTTTCAAGCTGACTGGATTCACCCGGCTGAAAATCTGCGAAATAATGGCTTGGTACCTCATTTTTTCCCGGATGCAATCTTTCAAATCCTGCCGAGTCAGGCCAAACTGCGCGAGCCTTCTTTCCACTTCATCGGCTCCCAACCTCTGCGTTATCTGCATCAGGAGTCCATCCAATTCCTCGCTCTCGATCAACACTTCTTCTCTAGACAATTGAATCACCACTTTCTGGTCAATCAATCTTTCCAGAATCTGCGAACGAGGGCCCCCTCCCTCTTCTTCAATCTCTCCCGAATAGAGCCGGAAAGCTTCAGCGATCCGCACATCTGTCAAAGTGATGACTTCTTCGTTGACAACAGCCACTATTCGGTCGATTATTTCTGAATGGGAATAAACGCTTGAAAGCCCGATAAACACGCACAGGAGAAATATGATTGCCACCCGTTTCATTTTGTGTGTGCTCATTAGAAGACATTTCCTATCGTGATGTAGAACCGAGCCTTTCTTTCCTCTCGAGGGACATCCAGATTCCAGCCCAGTTCCAGTCGCACTGGCCCGAACGGAGTTTTATACCGGATCCCAAATCCAGCCGCATTCTCAAGAGAGGCCAGGGTAATTTCTTTGGCTCCTGCAAAGACATTGCCAATATCATAAAAGAGAGCGCCTTTTAAATTCCTGATTCCCGAAACAAGAGGAAAAGTCAGCTCTACATTCAACAGCAGCAGCGCTTCGCCGCCGACAGGCTTTTTTGATTCTTCATCGACAGGTCCCAGCTCATCAAACCTTGCGCCGCGGAACGAATTGCTGCCCCCAGCAAAAAACCTTTCGTGGATAGGAATATCCTCCTTTCCGCCACCCAGCCCCAAACGGGAGGTCAGGCTAAAGGTCAATCTTGGTAACACGGGCACGAAATGCTGAGATTTAAAGAATGACTTCACATAGTCTGATTCTTGCTCCAGAAGAGGAAAGGCCCGTTCAAGCACAAAACTAAAAAAAGACCCTCTTTCCGGATTGAAGAGGTCATCCCTTCTATCCCAGATAATACTACCGGAAACCGAGGTCGCAGAATACGGAAAAAATTGACGGTCAACTTCATTGGGCTCTATCTGCAGGTCAATAAGGGTTGTCTCAGCCCACTGCATAGTGGCCAAAAGCAATATCTTCTCTGAAACAGGCTTTATAGTCGTCAAGCTCACTCCTTGACGGTCATAGGTAAAACTTTCCCGGCCTTCCTGTTCCAGCCAGGCATTCAAGTAAGTCTGGAGGGGAAAGCCGAAGAAATAAGGCTGTTCCCAGGTCAGCACGACTCGCTTTTCTCTGAGGCTGAGCTGTCCGACAAGGCTGACCTGACCCGCCGAACCAAAGACATTGCTCCGGATGATTTCCGCGATCCCTCTCAGTCTAAAGGGGCTATTCCATACCGCAAACTCTCGAGGTTTGGTCTCTGATTCAACTCCTAATCCCAAACCGGCATAGTTCCTCTGCCCTTCTCTAACATTGATAACCAAATTTTCACTTTCGGGAGAAAGAGAAATTTCCTCAATTTTCACGGAAGTGAAAATCCCCAGCCTCTCCAGCCTTCTCTTCGATTCCCTGATCCTGTCAGAATGAGCAAAATCACCTTCTTTGACCCTCAGTTCACGGAGAATGGCCTTTCGATTTGTGGCCACATTTCCAGTGATCACAATCTTCTCTATCTTGACCTTTTCTCCCTCCTTTATTATGAAGGAAACAGAGAAAAGACCCTCCCCCACCTCTTCCACTCTGGCCACAACTTCTGTTCCTCGGAAGCCCTGGTTCAAGTAGAGACTCTCCAGTTTTTCAATGTCTTTCTGAATGTTGAGCGGGAAGAAAGGCCCGTTTTCAAAGCTGCCTATTTGCTCAAACAAATCTCCGGGCTCAAACAATTGCATTCCCTCGAAAGATATACTATTGATCTTCTGCTGAGTACCCTCCTGGATCTGGAACTGAACTTCAACTCCTCTTCCTTTCCTCAAAAGGATAAAATCCACCTGTGCATTCGGGAATCCTCTCGACTCGTAAAGAAATTTAATTTCTTCGGGCAGGTTAAATAGCCTTTCCCCATCAATCCAATTCAGAAGAGAAGTTCCTTCGCTCGCCGTGAGCTCAGCTTCCAGTTGAGATGGGGTGAAATGGTCTAAGCCATTGTATGAAACACCGATAATATCATACTTTTTATTGGGCGTAACCGTGTGAATCACGCGCATTCTATTATTCTCTTTCTGGATAGAAGACGTGACAGACGCATAGAGAAAGCCTTTCTTTCTCACATGGTCCAGGATCTTGGCTTCTCCTTCAGTCAATCCCCATTCTTCAAATATTCGTGATTCCCAGATCGGGCGCAGGAGTTCTAAAGGAACTCTGGCTCCTCGTACTTCAATCTCAATCTTCTCATGGGGGATGACGTTCAAAGACAATGAAACGCTTCCCTCTCGTTCATTAAACGCAACATCTCCGGCCTCAATCTCCGCTCTCTGGTATTCCATCGAATTCAAAAGCTCCTTCAACCTTGTGATATCCTCCTCCAGGGTAGAAGGGATGTACTCTTTCCCTGGCTGACTTTTCATCTCTCCCATTAACTCTTCTTCAGGAATAACCATTTCACCCATTAAATTGACTTCTTTAATAATGTACTTCTGGAATGAGACTATTCTGAAAAAGACATCAAAGGAAGAACTTTTAAGGTCTTTCTTGGTGAAGGTCTCGATTTCCGGATTAAAGAATCCTTCATGCGCGAGAACTTCCTTCAATTCTTCGACTGCTTTCTCCA
>JASFPJ010000404.1:0-3021 GCA_050116035.1 Candidatus Aminicenantota bacterium
CAAGAAAATTGGGAGTCAACCGTTCAACCGTTGTCCGAGCGTACGAAGAGCTTCAAGCATTCGGATACCTGAAAAGCGCTTCAGGGTCTTACAGCATCATCCAAAAGCGGAGAAAAGAAGTGGAATACGACCCGGAAAGAAAATGCCTTCTCGAATGGGCCAGATTCTCAACTCCACAAGCCAGGAAACTGCACGAAATTTTCCTTCGCTACTCGCCTGAAGGACTGATCAACAGAAAATCCGAGGGCCAAGCCATTAACATATCTCAACTCGACCTTGATCCCCGTCTCTATCCCATGAAGGAATTCCGAAGATGTGTGAATCAGGTGCTGCATGAAACCGGCTCTGAGAGCCTCCGCTACGGAAGCTATAAAGGACATCCCCCGCTTCGCCGGTGCATTGCGCAGAGATTGCGGCTTCACGGCATCTCTGTCTCCGAAGAAGAAATACTCATCACCAACGGCGCCCAGCAGGCCATAGACTTGCTCATCCGTGTCTTAGCCGGTCCAGGCAAGAAAATCGCTGTCGAAGCTCCGACTTATTCCCACATCATCCCAATCCTGAAATTCAACGGCGTGATCATCCTGGAAATCCCGATGAAGGAAGAAGGGATGGACCTTAACTTCCTGAATAATACTTTAAATAAAGAACAAGTGAATTTCGTCTACACCATTCCCAATTTCCAGAACCCGACAGGCCTGACTACGAACCACCCGCATAGAGAAAAGCTGCTGAACATCTGTCTTCACCATAAAGTGCCGATCGTGGAAGATGGGTTTGAAGAGGACATGAAATACTACGGGAAAGTTCCTCTCCCCATCAAGTCCATAGATGAGAAGAACATCGTGATCTACCTGGGGACATTCTCCAAGGCGCTCTTCCCAGGCCTGCGAATCGGCTGGGTCACTGCGGATAAGGATTGCATAAACAGGATCGCGGCCCTCAAAAGATTCTCAGATTTGACAAGCGGAAATTTTTCCCAAATCGTACTCTATGAGTTTATAAGGAGAGGATATTACGATCTTCATCTGAAACGCCTGCACCGGATATTCCGGAAACGGATGCACACGGCTCTCACAACAATGGAGGAATGTTTCCCAAGGACTGTCAGCTGGACAAACCCGACCGGCGGCTACACGATATGGATCAAATTGCCGAAAAAATTGGATGAACACCAGCTTCATGAATACATGTTCAAACACAGTGTGGTCGTCTCTCCGGGGAGTTATTACTTTTCTCAAGCACCGCTCTCTCAATACATCAGGATCTCCATAGCCAGCATAAACGAGGAAGAAATCAAGGAAGGAATAGCCCGGCTTGGAAAAGCCCTCCATGGCTTGTCCAGAGGAACTTAACATGCTTTTAGAACTCCAGAAAGAAATCATCTACGGCCCGGTGAACTCCAGACGTCTGGGCCGGTCGCTCGGAATAAACATCCTGCCTGCTCGCAGAAAAATCTGTCCTTTCAACTGTGTGTACTGTCAATATGGATGGACAAAAGGCCACATCCTCCGGACTAATCCCAGTCCTGATCTTCCTTCGGTCGATGCGGTGAAAAAGGCTTTGAAAAAAGCACTGATACACACAGACAATCCCCCAACCTACATCACATTTTCAGGAAACGGAGAGCCTACCCTCCACCCTGACTTTCCACAGATCATGGAGGCAGTGACCGTCCTGCGCAACAGACTGGCCCCTGAAGCCAAAACAGCCATTCTATCCAATTCCGCCCTGGTCTCCGACAAATTCATAAGAAAAGCGCTCTCCGGACTCGATGTCAGAATCATGAAGCTCGACTGCGGCACTTCAGATATCTTTAAAAGATACAATCAGCCGTGTCCTGGCTTGGACCTTGAGGCAATTACAGAAGGATTGTCCCTTTTGCCCGATGTGGACATCCAGACATTGGTATCCGGAGGCCGTGCAGGAAATCTTGACCCCCAAAACACCACAGCCTGGATTGAAAGGCTCAAACTCATTCGACCTCTTTCCGTTCAATTATACACTCTGGATAGAGGCTATCCCTCCAAAAACCTCAAGCCAGCGAGTCGAGTAGATTTGGAAAGCATAAAGGCTCAAGTTCGAAAAGTTGGAATTCGAATACGCGTTTTTTAGGACGGGAGAAACAGCCGGATCTATCAATATAATGCAGCAATCAAGCTGAATAAACCCGATTCAGATTGTTCAGGCAAGAGTCGAAGGTCAATGTAAAAGCGGGAATTAAACCCGACAAAAGGCTCGATAGGAAGGTACCCGACCCTCTCTAAAAGATCACTCGTCTTGTTTCCACTGAAATAACCGTCATACTGCCTGTTCCAGATGGTGTCTTCATCGATCAATACAAGAGAGGCGGCTCGGCCTTCTATCTTAAAGCTGATGTTTCCTGCCACCTCAGCAAATTCAGATACAGAAAAAGAATGCTTCCTTAGATAATCTCCAAGTCCTATTTTATGGGTCAGGATTAGATCACCCTTGGTTCCCCGTATAACCAAACTCGCAGAGTACTGACTGCCCCATTCAAACCCCCCGTGGGAGACTCCGCTGTCATTGGCCAAGAATTCCCCTGTATATTCCTTAGTGACTCTGGAGCCGGGACACCCGTTCAGGATTATGAACAAGAGAAAAACAATAATGATGGCAATCGTCTGCTTCGAATAGAAATCAAATCCGGTTGTCTGATATTTTCCTTTGTTTTCTCTCATTCTACCCGATAAAAATGCAAAATTTATGCCAAATAGAAAAACTAGTTTTTTATGGATTTTCCTGGGCAAAAAAAACCGTGTTTTCAGGAGAAAACACGAGAGATGTCAAAGAATTTTACAGAATCGCCTTTTTTCTATTCAAATGAAAATGTCCACTCTAGAGGACAGCAAAGTGTAAAAAGCATCAGGGATGAACCGGACTCTTGATCTGCATGAAACAGAGATAGCATCCATTCAGAAAAACAGAGCCCTTTGAAGGCTATCTTAAATAAATATTTGATCAAGCCTTGCGCCGCACCAGGTGCCTCAATCCTTCCAG
>JASFPJ010000405.1:0-3020 GCA_050116035.1 Candidatus Aminicenantota bacterium
TTTTTTCCCTCTTCTTCCTCAAAATCCCAGAGCCAGCCGTCTACTGGCAGTTTTTCTATTGATTGTCGTATGGTGGGTGACAGAGTGCATCCCTATCCCTGTCACAGCTCTACTCATCCCCGTATTTCTGACGGTTTTTCAAATCGCTCCAGTGAGAGATGCATTTGCCCCGTTTGCCAATCCCATAATCATGCTCTTCTTGGGAAGCTTCATACTGGCCAGAGCAATGAGTGCTCACTATCTGGACCAGAAACTCGCTTTTTCAATCCTGTCTCTCAAATCCATCGCTCATAAAAAAACAAGAATCCTTTTTGCGATGGGATTGACGACTCTCTTTCTTTCAATGTGGATCAGCAACACCGCCACTACAGCCATGATGTTCCCGATTGCTCTGGGAATCCTGGATTCCTTCCAGTCAAAAAAAAGCAGAAACACAACCTCTTCATTCAGTGTCGTCCTGCTGTTGTTCATCGCTTATTCTGCCTCCATCGGCGGAATAGGCACACCCATCGGCAGCCCGCCAAACCTGATCGCCATCGGCATGCTCGAAAAATTGGCTTCATACAGAGTCACTTTTTTCCAGTGGATGCTCACCAGCTTCATCGTCGTTATCCCAATGTTCTTTGTCCTTTATTTCTACATGAGGTTCTCGCTCAAAAACGACGAAAAGCCTAAAGAAGTCAAAGATATCGTTCTTCCTGAAGAAGCCATAACTCAGAAAAGACTCACAAGAGCGCAGATCAATGTGCTGGTCGCTTTTTCTGCAACTGTTTTCCTCTGGGTCTTTCCCGGTTTCATTTCGCTCATACTCGGAAGAGATGCCCCCTTTTTCCTCTGGCTTCAAAGGCATTTTCCTGAATCCGTCGCCGCCATAATCGGCGCAGGACTCCTCTTTATCCTTCCGGTCAATCTCAGAAGAGGGCAATTCACGCTGACCTTCAAAGAAGCCGTGAAGATCGACTGGGGAACACTCCTTCTTTTCGGAGGCGGTCTCTCATTAGGATTCCAGATGTTTGAAACCGGCCTGGCCGATGCCATCGGCAAATTCTTTATCTCCTCTGGGGGGAGTTCGGCCACACTCTCTGTCATCACCCTTCTTTCCATCGCATTTAGTGTTTATTTGACAGAAGTGACCTCGAACACAGCGTCGGCCAACATGGTCATTCCCATCATCATCGCCATATCTCAAGCGGCTTCAATCAATCCTCTCCCGCCTGTTCTGGGCAGCGCTCTAGGCTGCAGCTTTGCCTTCATGCTTCCTGTCGCGACTCCCCCTAACGCCATTGTCTACGGCTCGGGAATGATCCGTCTCCCTCAAATGATAAAATTCGGATTCTGGCTGAATATCGCCGGAGTCATAATCATCTGGCTTGGCATCAGGTTCATCGCTCCCATGCTGGGTCTTATTTAAAAGCGCGTAAAGGGGTCGCGTCTTAACATTTAACATTTCATATTATGACCTTTATGCCCTAAAAAAGATTAGACAAAATTCTTATCTACTTATAATTTTTTCGAAATGTTAAATGTTAAGACGCGACCCCCTTTTATGTTATAATCTCTATCGATGGACGCCTACTTATCCCGGGAGGCTTTCCAATCCCTCACAGCCCTGTCTCTCGTATCTTCAAACTCTATTCCCGACGGATTCCTCATCGGTCATAAAAGAGGTCACAGGTTTTTTGTGGAAAAAATCTTTCCCTCGCAGGAAGGTTTTTTTCCCTCCCTCGAGAAGTACCAGGATCTGGACAAACTTTATGAGGGAAAAATCCTGGGATTTTTCTCCTTTCGGTCGGATGAAAAAAAATTGAGAAAGATTATGGCTCCATTTGCTTACAGAAAGCTCTTCCTTGAAATCAACCTCAAAAGGCAGAAGGAAATGAGTATCAAGCCGTACCTTATCGATCATGAAAAAGAATTCCTTCTCGAGCCGATCAAGTTAAAGAAAGCGAAATAACGGAGAGCGCAATGGAGAAATTTTTGAACAACGACCAGCAGAAACTCCTTCTCAGACTCGCACGGGAAGCCATCCAGCATTATTTAACGACAGGAAAAACACTCAAGAAAAAAATAAAAGATCCAGAGTTGGTTGAAAAAAGAGGAGCTTTCGTGACTCTCAAAATGAGCGATCAACTCCGCGGCTGCATCGGATTCCCTCTGCCTTATAAACCTCTATGGGAAACCATAAGAGATGCGGCTGTATCGGCGGCGACTCAAGACTACCGTTTTCAGCCTCTATCCCTTGAGGAATTATCGGAGACAAAGATCGAGATATCCGTTCTCACTCTTCCTGAAACAGTCAAGGATGCTAAAGAAATCATAGTGGGGAAACACGGGATTATCGTTTCTAAGGGGCCATACAAAGGTCTCCTGCTTCCTCAGGTTCCAGTGGAGTGGGATTGGGACCGAGAGACTTATCTCTCCCAGGGTTGTTTAAAAGCAGGCTTGGATGAAGACGAATGGAAGAAAGACGTTCATATCGAAAAATTTTCGGCTCAAGTCTTCTCAGAAGAACATCTCGAATAGACAAGGAAAAAAGGAAAAGAGGAAGATTCGTCCACGTCATTAATCCGATGAAACTCCTCTTTGGAAAGTTGGCCTCTCTGTATTTTCTACAAAATTTTAGGATTCAACTCCCTTTCTATTTCTTCTGAAATTTCTTTTTCTGGAGCAGCTCTTCCGCGTCTTTTTTTGTGTCATTGATTCCAGAAACCCAGCGGTCATCTGATTCCATGCTCAGTACGAATTCCAATTCCTTCCTCGACTTCTCAATTTCTTTCATCGCAAAGTAGGTATCGGCTAGATAAAAGCGTGTCAATGGATCGTTTGGGCCATACTCGAGGGACTTTTGAAGATGCATGAGAGATTTTTTCTTGCTCCCTCCGGCAAATCCCGGGACTTTGAAAAACACTCGCCCTAAAACTCTATCCGGGCCTCCCTCCTCGTAGGACTGGTCTATCTCGATGACTTTCCTCATCGCTTCTTTGATGTCATCCACCAGGAACAGACTCTTGAGGACACCT
>JASFPJ010000406.1:0-3003 GCA_050116035.1 Candidatus Aminicenantota bacterium
GTTTCAGAGGGGACCAGCTTAATCGTCACTTGCGCTTCTTCTCTGACGCGCTTCGCCCGCCGATGCTCAGTCATTTTTTCTGCTCCCTGTTATTCAGTCCATCAGGACACTTATATTTGCCTGAAATTATCTTTTTTATGAGAGGAGTGAAATCCTTGTTTACTCTCTCTCTTCAATTATTCCTGATTCTCCGTTAAATCAAATCGCTTATTCTGCAGCCTTTCTTTGAATTTATAGCATAGAAGAAGAATGAAGTCAAAGGTGAAAAGAAAGTGAAGAGAAAAGAAAAGAGATTTGTTTTTTTCACATTCCCAAAATATTTAAGAGATCTTCTTATCTTGTTGTCGCTTTTCGGACTATACTCAATAGACTCTTGAGAAAATCAATGGCCGCACTCACGGTAAATATAACAAGCACTAAACCGGCGATACCTTTGACAAGAGAATTCACAAAATCCAAATCTGTGCCTTGTATTCCGACATACGCATTCTCAATCGGATTGTTGAAAATTATCCACACAAGCAGGAGATAAAACGCGTTTATTACGAGGGGCACCCATTCAGTTTGTGTGAAAAACCGGAAAGAGTAACCGATGATCTCACAGGCAATTATTGTAATTAGGAAGAGGGAGTACCATTTTGAGGCTTCTGGGTTGAGTAAAGATTCAGGGGATTTAAAATCCAGCGATACAAAAAACAAAGTGTGAAATCTGATGTACGCAAAGACAACAAGACAGAAACCCATCAACATCAATATCAAATAGATGATTTTGGGCTGAACGCGCTTTTTCTCCGGAATCCGGGGCGCGGATATTTTTAATCGAGGCCAGGGCAGTTTTATGTCCTTTTTGCTCTGTGTAATGAAATAGAGAAAAAAACAAACTAAACCGAAGTCATGGATAAAGGCCATCGGCAAGTAGGACAATAGCTCGATAAATCCCATTTTAGGGATATAGAGGAACGGAAAAACCATGATGCTACTCGACCCAAAAAAGAACGTGATCATGGTCAGGCTAAAATGGACAGCAAAGAGTAACCCTGTATAGAGAAATAAGTATTTTTTAAAAGAAGGAGAGATAATCTGATATCCTTCAAGATACTGCTCAGCCACCTTTTTCGGGCGTCCGTATTGTGCGATGATTTTATCCAGAGAATCCGCTGTGATTTCACCATACTCATTCTCCGCTTTTTCGAGAATGTGACCTCTAATCTCGGACAAAATCTCTTCTCTTCCCTCTTTCACCACAAGATAACTATTGATTTGTTCCAGATAGTCTTCTAGTTTTTTATGCATTTTTATTTGCCTCCAATAAGTGGTTTAAGATTTCATTCTGCTCTCTCCAGATCTTAAGCAGTTCTTTCCTCGCGGCTCTCCCTCTCTTCGAAATCACATAGAATTTCTTAGGGCGATCCTGACTGACATCCCATTCGCTTTGGATGAGATTCTTTTTCTCAAGTCTCCTCAAGAGCGGATAGAGTGTGTTTTCTTCAACCGCATACCCCATACGCTCAAAGTACTTGAGCATCATGTAGCCGTACATGGACTTTTCTAACAGCACTAAAACCAACACCTGCAGAAATCCCCGGTTCATCTCGGATTCAAATTTACTGGTTTCATCGGCCATGCCTTACCTCCATGTCAGCGCTCAATCGCTTTATACTGTGTATATCATCAATACTATATATTATATATATACTGTGTATCACACAGCTTGTCAAGAGTTTTTTTATTTTTTTATTTTGATTAATTCTCTTCCTTTTAGTGTGGGTTATATATAACTTAGATAACTCAGAAGAGTATTCAGGGAGAGGTGTTTTATGTGGGATTCATATCCGCATGCGATGTGAGCCACATGGCGCTGTCTGGGATAATTTATGAATCAGTGGATAAACCTCATCATTTTTCTATCTGCGATAGAGGTAAACATCATGTTCTTCATCGTCTTCAGCTTTGAGCGAAGTATATGAGATCTCTTTCCTCTCCCACCCTGGGATGGGGTAATTATGAGACACGACCGTTGTGCCAGGCTTCAGGAGTTTATCGAATAAAGGCCTCAGGAGTTCATTGGATTCTTCCAGTAGATACAATGTGACGACTGTTGCTTTTGAGAAATCCACTTTCATTACATCCTGCTGCCGGAATTCGACCATCTTCTCCACTCCTGCCTTCTTGGCAGCGGTATTGGCCTCCTCTATCCTCCGTGGATCAATATCAATACCGACTCCTCGCGTACCGTATTTTGTTGCCGCTAAAATCACGATCCGGCCGTCACCACAGCCGAGGTCGTAGAGGATATCTGTCTCATCCACTTCTGCCATTTCCAGCATCTTCTCCACTACAGCCATCGGAGTGGGCACAAAGGGTGCTAAATCCGGGGCATCGGTCCTTCCATGAGAACCCTCATATAGCTCCAGTTCATCATTCTCGTTGTAGCGGAAGGAATACGGCATTCCGGCATCAAGTCTGTAGGAAATAGTCTCCTCACCTCGTTGGAAGCTGATATCCATATCGCCATCACCCGGAAATCGATCGATACTTCCAACATGGATGGTCATCTCCATCGTTTCGGAGTTAGAATCGGACGGCTTAATCTGGTAAAGAACAGTCTCATGAGTGACATTGCGAATGGTGATTTCCTTTGTCCCCTGAACCCGGGCAGAAGCTTCAGGGATTGCGCTAGAGTTCATCTCGTTAGCCTGAGGCCCAACCAGAATAAACCAGGCTGCAACGACCAATCCAATCACGGCTATTGCCAATGCAAACGTGGCCTTCTTTGGCATAGATATTCTCCTTGGTTCAAGGGAAACACCGGCACAAATCGACATCCTGTCCCTTATGGGATTTATCACTTGTTCTTTGGTGAGAAATTTTCATGACTTTTTATTATGACAAATATCCCTTCAATTTGAAACATATCCTTATAAAAAGTAAAAAAGGGGCCTGTCCCCTTTTTCTAAATTGAATTGGATTCAACTGTGAAAAAATGTATTATTTAAACAACAG